>JAEZGQ010000125.1 GCA_023416895.1 Bacillota bacterium
GAAGCAAAACCCGTCCCCCGTGCGCTCGACTATCCGCAGCGCAAATACAGCGCGGAAGAGCTTGAAAAAATGGGGATCAATCTTCTGGATGAGGAGTAAGCCTGTGGCAAGTTTACGCGAGCTTGAATATGAGTACAAAAAGCTAAGAGAGAAAGCGCATAGCGAATGCGATGAGCGCGTGCGTGCCGCTTATAAAGCCATCCCACGCCTGATGGAAATCGACGACGAACGCCGTGCGGCGGCGTTTTCGCTCGGCGAAAAGCTTCGCCATTCAAGCGACCCGCAGCGCGACCGAAGTGACGTGCAGGCGCTGATCGACCGCATGAATCAAGAAGAAACGGCGATTTTAAAGCTGCACGGGCTGGAATGCGACTATTTGAAGCCGCACTACCGCTGCCCCTTGTGTTCGGATACGGGGTACGTAGGGGAAAGCGAAAAAACCATGTGCCGCTGCCTTGTTCAAAGGCTCACGCAAAACCGTTTTGAAACTTCACACCTCAATCCTCAGGAGCGCTTTGAAACCTTCCGCACCGATGTTTACCCGTCCGAAGCACAAAAAAGGCTTGCACTAAAAGCTAGGATGAAATGCGAAAGTTATGCGGATGCCTTCCCGGAGAACGATCCGAAAAGCCTGTTGATTTCCGGCAACTCCGGCCTCGGCAAGAGCTTTCTTTTAAATTGCATCGCAAACCGCGTATATGAGCGAGGCCACGGCGTGTACAAGCTTACTGCTTATAACCTAATCGAAACCGTGATGAAAGGTATTCGTGGAAACGCCGGCATGCCGGATTTTGTTTTGCCCGAACTGCTTATCATCGATGACCTTGGCACAGAGCAGATGATCAAAAACATCACCTGCGAAACGCTGTTTTCTATTATAAATGAGCGGCAATCGGCAGGGAAGGCGACGCTTATCGCTACGAATCTTTCGCGCGAAAAGCTAATTGACTTTTACGGAGAGCGCTTGTATTCCCGACTTATCGCGCCGCGTCATAGCGCAACACTAAAGCTCGAGGGCGAAAACCTGCACATTTCGCTGAAATAGGACGCCGATTCTGGCTTAATCATCCTAAACGTACGAAACGGCCCTTCTTGGGGGACCGTTTTCAATACTCTCATTCTCATCAAGCAGGGGCCAATCTCCTGCGCCTTAAGCGCCATATTTGTCTATAACCGTTTTTTCGCGGCAGCGCGGTGGACTGGGTGAAACGGCTATGTTATAGTTTTCACAAGAATTCGAAAAATGGCGGTAGGCTGATTGTGCTTTGCCGCGAGGAGGAGCTTTGCATTCAGACGACATCGTATTTGTCCGAGGCGACTGGGAGCGTTTCGCGCTGTACGCCGCGGAACATTATCTAAACAACAAGATCATTATAGATTCCTTTTTGGAGGATCATCTTCAAAAAGCAAATCACTACAGAATGGAGTACAGCGGCGAAACCGTGGGCTGGTTTTCGGTTGCGAATCAGTCGACGCTCGTGTTTTTTCATGTGTGCGACGCGTATGCATGTTTCGGGCAAGCGCTTTTTGCGCGAGCAAAAAGGTATGAAAACGTTACAAATGCAATGGTTCCTACGGGTGACGAGTTCTTTTTAAGCCATGCGGCGGACGCTTTTACGCGGCTGGAAAAACAGGCGTATTTTGCGGTGTATCCCAAACTCGCGCCGCAGGTGCAGCTCTGCCCGCTTACGCTGCGGCTTTTGGACGTTGCGGCCGATGCTGCGCTACTCAAAAAGGCCGGTGACTTTTTTGATGACGACATTGAAAAAATCAAAGACGGCGGCGGCGGGCGCATATATGCCGCCGAGGCTGAGGGGGAAACCGTAGGATTTGGCATCATGGACCCGAGCGTGCTTGTAAACTATGCAAGCATTGGGATGTACGTGCTTGAGGAATACCGTAGGAAAGGATATGCTAGAAGCATTCTTTCTCGGCTCTCTCAAATGGCGCGCGAGCAAAACCTTCAAGCTGTTTCGGGGTGCTGGTATTACAACCACAACTCCAAAAAAAGCATGGAAAGCGCGGGTGCTTACGCAAAAACAAGGCTTTTGCGGTTTTATTTTTAGAGTGCCGTAGTGCAGGAGGAGCAACATGAACACCGACCGCAAGGATATGGAGCGTTATCTTAAAAAGTGGCAGCACAACCTGCGCCTTCGCGACTGGGACATTCGCCTCAAGATCGTGGAAACCCCTTGGCGAAAAACGGGCGACATCAAAATCGATATGGACGACCGCAATGCCGTGCTTATGATTAACGCCTGCGACCCCAAGCAGACAAACCTTGAAGAGCTGATCCTTCATGAACTGCTGCATTTGAAGCTGTGGCCGATGGATCAAATGATCGAAACGCTCCTTAACTGTGTGTATGGCGACGATGAGGCCGATCCCAAACGTGAATTTGCCTACACGCAGTTTATGACGACGCTCGAATCCACCGTAAACGACCTTGCGAAAAGCTTCTTGGAGCAAGGCGGGGAGGAGCGCGAAATTTCATTCGGGCGGCTTGCGGCTGAGGTGATGCGCGAAATCGGCGGGCAGGCGCAGTAATCCGACGAAGCGCTTTAAGCAGCGGAAACACAAAAACGTCGCAGGGCAATGAAACAACTGAATATTCAACCAATTGAATTTGTTTAATGCACATTCTACCTAAAATACGCGTTTTCTAAAAACGATAAACGAGGCACGTTGGGATATATCCCACGTGCCTTTGGCTTTCAAAACAAGATGAATTTTTGAGCAAAGGGTCGGTTCGGAAGCAAACAGCAGGTCACTTAGGCGAACGGGTATTGTCCTTGTCGCGCATGTATTGCTGACGCTTTGGAGACATACGCTTGCTGAACAGTAGCGTTCGAACAAAGTCATAAAAGTTAAACGGCGCCCACGGTGCAAGGTAGGGGGTGCCGAAAGCATCGATCGAAACGATGATCGATAAAATTAGGGTGATCGCCAGCGCAAAGCCGTAAAAGCCCAAGAAGCCCGTCATGATGATCACCAGAAATTTAAGCATGCGAAGCGGGTGCGCGATCGTGACATCCGGTATGGCAAAGGTTGCAAGAAATGCAATCGAGGCCAAAATCAAAAGCAACGGCGAATATACGCCTGAGGTGGACGCTGCCTGCCCGATGATAATCGCACCTACAATCGCGATTGCCGAGCCGATTTTAATAGGTACGCGCATCAGCGCCTCGCGCATCAACTCCAGAATAAACTCTATGGAGAGAACCGCAATGAAGGCGGAAAATGGTGCGCGCGAGCGCATTTGGGCAAATGTAACAACGTACGATGCCGGCATCACGTCGTGGTGATACTCTGCGAGCGCGATGTAAAAAGACGTGAGCGTGATGGAGAGGATTACTGCCACATACCGGATGATGCGCATGAACATGCCGAAAAACTTGTTGTTGTAGCGGTCGTCGCAGGAATATAAAAATTCTGCAAACACCATAGGCGCGCGAAGCGCAGTGCCGCTGCCGTCTACTAGGATAACAACCTTGCCTTCAAGCAGTTCCTCTACCGCCATGTCCGAGCGCTCAATGATGCCCATGCGCGGGAAAAGCACGTTTTTGGGCTTGTGCAGAAAAGCCTGTAATTCGCCCGACTCGTAAACACCGTCGGTCTGGATACCGTCGATGCAACTACTGATTTCTTCTACCAGCTTGGCGTTTGCAATGTCTTCAATGTACATAATCGCCACGGTGCTTTTGGTTCTGGCGCCAACCTGCTTTTTTTCGATGCGAAGATTTCCGTCCTTTAGGCGATAGCGTATCAAAGAAAGGTTCGATTCCAGATCTTCCACAAAGGCGTCTCTTGGGCCGCGCAGCGCATACATGAGTTCCGGTGATGAAACTCGCCGCTTTTCCACCTTTTTCAGGTTAATTACAAGGTACTCGTTGTCGGTCGTAAACAACACGACCGTATGCCCGTTTAAAATTTCAGCTTCCACTTGACTCAAGTCGCTCGCGAGGTGACACTGGTCTGCATACATTAGGCTGTTTGCCGCAAACGAGGGGGTTACGGCCTTTTTGCATTCGGCGCAATACTCCTGAAGCGGCTTAATCACCATTTCGGAGATTGCTCGCCGGTCGGACAGCTGACCGATGTAACAGATGTACGATGTTCCTCCGAGGTAAGGTATCTCCCGAACCATAACATCGAGCTTTTTCTCGGTCAGGTTGCTTACCAGCTTTTCCACATGAAAGGCGGTTTTCATTGCGATTAACCCTCCTGAATGTAGTCGTAAGCGTCGTTGTCTTTGACTTGAACATCAATGTTAAAGGTAAACTCCGAATTTCTAAATGCGGTAGGCCAATCCAACTGCTCATACACGTCCGGATATTTGATGCGGAAGGGCTCGCTGAAGGAGAGGTAATCGCATCCGCAATCCAAAGAAGTGCGAATGGCTTCGGTTACATTTTCACGCAGTTGGGTGAGAAGGCCTGCCTGAATTGCATTTTTTACGTTTTCTGCAATCCGCGTGTCTACAGATTGGTACAGCAATTCGGCGGAAAAATCCAAGTTGATTACATAGCTTGCTTTCATGCCGTCCCATGTGACGGCGATGTCCTCGTGCTTTAGCGAAGCTTTCAAGGTATAGTCCACTTGGTCCGCATTCACAACATAAAGAAACGTCGGCGTTGCCTTTTCTCCGATCTGAATCAAATAAAGTATGCCTAGGGACTTTTCATGCGGAATAAACATTTTTCGTTGCCCGCCGTCAAACACCGAATAGCCCAAAAAGGCAATTTTCCCGTTCTTCATGCCCAATGTGGACAGAAGATAAGCTTTGTTTTGTGAGTTTAATTTCTGTAGAACATCCGTTAAGGACATGTGGAAGGTGGTGCCTTGCTCCTGCAGGGCTTGAAGCATATCTTCAATGGCAAACCCCACGGAAGATGCGTTTTCCGGTTTTTGTTTTAAAAGGTCCATCGGCGAATCCGGCGTAATGATCATGTCCATGGTTTTTCGATAATCGGGCATCTCGCGTACACGGAAGGCATATTCCTCAATGCCGTTATCCGCCATTTCCTCCGTCATGATGAGCGATTGCACGGTGCCAAGGTAAATGGGTTTGCTCAAAGCTTTGTCAATCTCGACGCGCGCCTGTGCAAAGTTATCGCCCGAACCCTTGACCACGGCTGGTTTTTGCCCACCGGCACTTTCATCGCTTGTGCTTTTACTTGGCGTAGTATTCACAATTTCAACATAAAACGAATATTCGCTATCTTCATAGTCAACCACCACTGCGGTGCAGATGCTCATATCCTCAATGCTCAGAGCATCCCAGCAACCACAGGTCAACAAAACAATCAAAACCAGATAGATACTAACGATTGCTCTTTTCACGCTTTTTCACCTTCGTAATCAAAAACAACACAAACGGGATCGCAATCATCGCCAACAGGCTGCACATGCTGAGCGTTGTTTTCAAAATCTGAGTATTGTTGGGAATCTGGAATGTCACAATGCCGGCAAGAAAAAGAGCAATGCCGACAACACTTACAACAACGATTCGCTTCGCCTTGGGAAGCATTTTGCACAGCAACTCGACGAGAACCAGATACAGCATGGATATCCCTAGGAAAACGCGCATGAAGCCAATGGTGTCGTATACGACATCCATCCTCTGTAAGAATTCAACCTTTGGGTATTCCAGCAGCCGAATTGCCGCCACCATCGGAAAATTGTAGTTGACGATTTCGTCCAAGCCGATCATCGCGTAGCAGCCGTAAACATCAAGAATATAAACTAGCCCAATTCCTAGTATGGAAAAAAATGCAACCTTCGGCGCTCGTTTATTTTTCTTTAGAAAGGGGATGACAAGGAGTGCCTCAATCCCCGAGAAAGGCTCTACGGTATCCTTGAGCGCAAGGAGGTACCTTCCGATATCCGAAGCATTAAAAAGCGGCAATATAAAACTGAATGTTCCCTGAAACAACATGGAAACAAACAAGACAACCATAATTATAAAAAACAACAAGCCCAAGATTTCTACCAGTCTGCCAATGTTCCGAATCCCTTTGTAAGCGATGGCGCCGTAGATAGGAATTCCTGCCAAAAGCAATGCCCATACGGGCGTCTTTGCCATAAAATTCGCTTTGACGAGCAGGGTGAACGAATTGCAATAATATAGAGAAAATAGGAAAAAATACGCAACATAAAAAAGTCCGATCAACAACCCTACATGTTTTCCGACAAGCGCCTGGCTATATTCATATATGGTCTTGCCTTCGTTAAGCTGGTTCAGCTTCACAATCAATGCGGCGATTGCTGCAAAGAAGAATGAAGCAAGAATGATCGTAATCCACGCACCATGTCTTGCACCCAATGCCATTGTTTTGGCAAGACTTGCCACGGACGACGTTGAGATTGCTATAGACAGAACAAAGGCCATTTGTCGGTTGGTTATGGTGTTTTGCATAAACTACACCTCGCTTAAAAAGTAAGTATTCCCAAAATGCGCCAACATATTGTAAGCGGGGGATGCTTTGTTAAAAAACGGGAAAGCGCATTAAAAACAAGCAAA
>JAEZGQ010000170.1 GCA_023416895.1 Bacillota bacterium
GCGAAGTGCGTTCTTCTTTGCCCGTTGTTGAGGAGGAGATCGGCGATACGTGGATCCACGGTGCGGCGACGGACCCTTACAAGGTTTCGCGCTTTTGCCGCCTGCTTGCGTTGAAGGAAAAGTGGCTGAAGGAAGGCGCGCTGACCGTTGGAAGCCCGGCCTATGAAACGCTCATGGAAAACCTGCTTCTTGTTGCGGAGCATACATGGGGCATGGATACGAAAAAATATCTGCTGGACTTTACCAAATGGCAAAAGGCAGACTTTATCCGTGCAAGGAAAACGGACGTTACCTCCTACGCGCTTTTATCGCCGCACAACAAGCCGCTTTTTGAGGCGCTTTTGCCGGAACTTCAAGCATACCGCGGTGAAAACGAGCTTTCCTCTTATTCGTTTTTTGAATCGTCGCATGAGGAGCAGCGCGCGTATGTGAAAAACGCCGCTTCAGCCTTGCCTAAGTCGCTTTTTGATGAGGCAGAACAACGATTTTCCTTTTTTATGCCCACCATTGGGGGAGGAAAACCCGTTTACCCGAACGAACCTGTGCGTATCGGCGAAACCGAAATGATCCTTGGGGAGCACGGGGAGATCATCAGGCTTTTAAACGAAAAGACCGGCATTGCACGAAAGGTGAAGCTAGGGCTTTTTGAATACCAAACCTTCGACGCAAACACCGTGAACGCATGCCTTTATGATTATGGCCGCGATATGGACAAAAACTGGTTTTGGGCAGAATACGATTTTGGAAAACCCGGGCTTAAACATTGCGAAAACCTAAAAGACGGCGTTTGGCGCTGCCGCTTCGACCGTGCGGAAGCAAAGGGCGATACGCTTACCGTTTGGCTTCTTGGTGAGCGCGAGGCGTTCGAACAATACGGCTGCCCGCGCGAGGTCGTCGTTACCCATACATTAAAGGGGAACCGTGTCAATACCGAGCTTTTTTGGCATGGGAAAGACGCTGTGCGAAGCCCCGAGGCGCTGTGGTTTTCCTTCGATTTGGGCGTAAGTGGCGGGCAATGGTACTATGAAAAGCTAGGGCGGCTTATGCCTGTAGATCGCGTGGTGCGCGGCGGCAACAGAAGCCTCGCGTGCTCGAAACGCGTTGTGTGGCGCGGTGAAGGGAGCGGGGGAGCCGCAGAGCTTATAAGCTTTGACGCGCCGGTGGTTTCTGCCTCCGAAAAAAGCCTTTATCGCGTGGACGATAAGCTTGCAAGCGGTTCGGGCGGCTTTTCCTTTTTGCTGTTCAACAACCGCTGGGGCACCAACTTCAAGCAGTGGTTTGATGAAGATATGCATTTTGCCTTTTCCTCCCGTTTTTGAGGGGAACGGGGCGAAGCGCTTACAAAACTTGAAATGAGAAGGAGATACGCCGTGAAACCAATACCGCTCAAAAAAGGAGTATGGTCAACGCTTCTACTGTTCGGCTTTTTCGGGCAAATTGCGTGGACCATCGAAAACATGTACTTCAACGTGTTCGTGTACAACACCATCACCACCAATCCGGTGGTTGTGGCGAACATGGTGGCAGCGAGTGCCATTACCGCAACGCTCACCACGCTTTTGATGGGCGGCTTGAGCGACAGGCTCGGCAAACGCCGCGCGTTCATGGTATACGGCTATATTTTGTGGGGCCTTTCCACCATGGCATTTGCGGCTATTACCGTAAGCAATGTTACGGCCATGGTAGGCGCGGCGGCCGCCGTGCAGGTAACGGCTACCTTCGTTATCGTGATGGACTGTATTATGACCTTTTTTGGCAGCTCCGCCAACGATGCCGCGTTCAACGCGTGGATCAACGACATGACCGAGGAGAACCAGCGCGGCAGAACGGAATCTGTGCTTGCGGTGCTTCCGCTTCTTTCCACGCTTTTCGTGTTCGGCGTGCTCGACGGCTTTACGCAGGCGGGGAACTGGAGCACGTTCTTTTTGATCGTGGGCTCGATCGTAACGATCGGCGGTGTAGCCGGGTTCTTCTTCGTGCGCGATTCAAAAGCGCTTGCGCCGAAAAAAGAGCCGCTTTTGAAAAACATCGTTTACGGGCTTAGACCGAAGGTTGTCAAAAACAACAAAAAGCTTTATGTCGCGCTTTGCGGCATCGCCATCCTTGGCATCGGCACGCAAATTTACATGCCGTACCTTTTGATTTACATTCAGCACTACCAAAACATACAAAACTATGTTCCTGTGATGGCGGGCGTGCTTTTGGGGAGCGCCGCGGTGAGCGTGGCTTTTGGTCGGCTGATTGACAAGGTGGGCAAGCTCGTGTTTGCCCTGCCTGTGGTAGCGGCGGATGTTGTCGGCCTTGCTTTGCTGTTTTTTGCAAAGGGCGCGCTTCCCATTCTTGGTGCGGGTATTGTGACAATGGGCGGGGGCATGCTTTTGAGTGCTTGCGTCAGCGGCCTTGTGCGCGATTATACACCGCCGGAAAAGTCCGGCCATTTCCAGGGAATCCGTATGATGTTTTCGGTGCTTGTGCCAATGGTGGTAGGGCCGTACATCGGCGCGGCCATCATCAGCGCAAACTCCGTTACGGCGGGTAGCGAGCAGGTGCCGGGGCCGCTCATGTTTTTAGCGGCCGCCGCGGCGCACCTCATCGTGCTCGTGCCGCTTTTGTGGCTTAGGCACACGAAAAAGGTCCAGCCAAAGGAGGGGAACACATGAAGCAAGAGAATGGGCTAACACCGCTCTATACCCGTTGGGGGAAGAAGATCGGGTCAACCCTGCCGCACGCGGAATATCCGCGCCCACAGCTCAAACGAGAAGAGTGGGTTTGCCTCAACGGCAAGTGGCAGTATGCTATACGGCAAAAAGGTGAAGCTCTTAAAGATTACGACGGGGAAATTCTTGTGCCGTTTTCACCCGAAGCCTTGCTTTCGGGCGTGCTGCGCGAAGTAAAGCCCCAAGAAGTACTCTTTTATAAAAAGGTGTTTTCTCACCCCGCCAAGGTCGAAGGCATGCGCACGCTTCTTCACTTTGGAGCGGTGGACCAAATCTGCGAGGTTTTTCTAAACGGCGTATCGCTCGGCACGCACGAGGGTGGTTATTGGCCGTTTTCCTTTGACGTGACCGACGCGCTTCAAATCGGTGAAAACGTTTTGACGCTTCGCGTGACCGACGACGCGGACGTTGGCATAGAGGCTTACGGAAAGCAGAGCAGCAAACGCGGCGGCATTTGGTACACGCCGCAAAGCGGCATTTGGCAAACGGTGTGGCTCGAAACCGTGCCCGAACGCTATGTTTCTTCGCTTCACATCACCCCGCTTTACGACGAGGCTGCGGTGGAAATTTCCGTGTCCTTTGCATCCAACGCGCCCGAAACAGTGCGCGTGAGGGTGTGCGACGGAGAAACCGAGGTTGTAAACGACGAATATCCAACACCATGCTTTCGCATTCCCCTGCCGAACTTTAAAAGCTGGAGCCCTGATGGCCCGTTTCTTTATACCCTTCAAATCGAAACGGGGGAGGATAGGGTGGAAAGCTATTTCGGCATGAGAAAGTTCTCTGTTTTAAAGGATCAAAACGAGCACACGCGCTTTGCGCTCAACAACAAGCCGCTTTTTATGAGCGGGCTTCTCGACCAAGGGTATTGGAGTGACGGTATGTACACCCCTCCCTCCGACGAGGCGATGGTTTGGGAAATCCAAACCCTCAAGGAGCTCGGTTTCAATATGCTCAGAAAGCATATCAAAATAGAGCCGCTGCGGTTTTATTACCACTGCGACCGCCTTGGCATGCTTTTATGGCAGGATTTTGTGAGCGGCGGCGCGCCGTATAACCCGCTTGTAATTTATGCGCTGCCACAAACGGGCGCACGCCTGAATGACCGTAACTATAAGCTTTTCGGCAGGCAAAATGAAAAGGGTCGCGCGGCCTACGAGCGGGATATGGCGCGCACGGTGGAGCTTTTGAAAAACACCGTTTCCCTTGC
>JAEZGQ010000253.1 GCA_023416895.1 Bacillota bacterium
CAGTTTCCCTTCGAAAAAAATGGAGCAATGGCGACACGACACAGCAAAGAAGCGAAGCACATAACCGGTCGTTCCGTTTGTGCTTCTGCTTGTATTACTCTATTGTGAGTCTTATCAAGTGCGGAAACGCAATTTTGCCCTTTGAGAACGTGTTCCCAAAGGACACAGCGCTTTATAAGCTGATGACCACGAAACTGAATGAACAGTAAGAGCAGCGAAGCGGCCTGCGAGATTTCGTAGGCCGCTTCTTTATGAAAAGGAGCGGGTACAATGAGAGAGCTTCAGTTGGACTTCAACCGATCATCTATATAGTCTGCGGGCAGATCGTCCTCGTCCATGGGTAGGTCATCCTCGAACTCGAACGAGATCGGCGGGATGATAGTACCAACAGTTTGATAAAAGCCTAGCGGCATTGAGTTGGCTATGCATCTGTCATCGATAGGTCTATTTTTGTTTTCATCCATCTTACTCACCTCACGTTTAGAATGCCCGAAACGATAGCCGAAAAGTCACGGCTCTGTAAAAACAGAGCCGTAAATAAACGTTAATATGGTCTCCTCCACCTGTGCCGCCTGCGTCGCCTGAACGGAAAGCAAAGCTCAGGGAAAAGCAGACATAAAATATCTCTTCTGTTTCTTGGCATAGGAGCACCTCCTTCAATTGCAGTCTATGCGGTTGAACATCAAAGTGGGAAAGAGATAGCAAAAGGAGAAAAAAGTCGCATGAAGATATTTAAATGCTGTACAAACTGCGCACACGAAACAACGGCCCAATGAAAAACGCCACCCACCATCTGCACCGAAAAATTGTAATTCGTCAGATGATGGGTGGAAAGAAGCACGACCAGACTTGTCGCTAGCTTCTTTCATAGTATGGGCAAGGCCGCTATGTTTTATGTGCAGAGAATAAGGAGATTTCATGACAACCTACAATTTATAACTCGCCCTGCCTTCGTTGCAAGAGCTTCAGGAGCTTTTCGGGGCAGCCCCATCCTCTCCCTCAATCGACAAAGACAAATGGATGGAGCTGCAAACCACAAAGATGGTCGGCACGTATACATTGAAGATCATTATACCTGACAGCGCCCCACAGTGGCGCTTTTGTATTGGCTCAGAACTTGTAAAAGGATACAGCTTTGTGAACGGTCATCTCTTAGGTGCGGATTTCGCGATAAACCTGTTCGACAAGACTGGATTCGTTTTCTATGCGCAAGATTAATGGTTTATCAAAAACAGTGAGCGCCAATTTGGCGCTCTTTTCTTAATACAACGTAAATTTAATTTTGCACTGCTTTTTAAAACAGTTTGTCAACCAGCTGCGGTATTTTATGTGTTGCAATTTTTATTGCGGTTTGACGTTCTTCTTCTGTAACTCCCGTGCCATCTACCAACAGTTCGTCAAACACATTGATGCCAATAAATTTCATTATTTCATGTACATAGTTTAATCCTTTAGAAAGGGCCGGTTTTAGTATCCATGGAATGTTGCCACCGGAAGACTGAACATAAATAAATATTCTTTGCTTATCATCCAAAAGACCATACGGCTTGTTGTTCTCAAACGAAATTGTCTTCCCCGACTGGATAATGCAATCCAAATATTCCTTTACAGGAGAGGGAAATGATAAACTCCACATTGGGGCTGCCAAGACATAAATGTCGGCTGCCTTAAACTGGTCACAGAGGTGTTCTATTTTAGCAATCTCTTTTTGCTCCTCTGCAGTAAGTTTACTTCTGGCTTCCGAACTGACAATTGCACTTCTGCTTTCAAAATAGCAACCTTTTAACTGGGGAATATGATTTTCATACAAATTTAATTCCTCTAGTTCCACATCTGATATTTTTTCCAGGATTGCATTTACTAATCTTCTGCTTACTGTCCTGCTTGAAGACTGTTCTTCAAGCTTCGAGTTTGCAATAATATAAAGTAGCCTTTTCATAATTTTCACCTTCTGCTTGATTTGGATACTTAGCTATTTTGTATCCTTTCGACATGCTTTATTCAACGCCATGGCTATCTAAAGAGAAAGCAACGATGACCGATCAGAAAACAAATTCACCTCTTCCTTCGGCGTTAAGAAGGGTCAGCAACAACCACTTCGGCAATCGTTGGGTCTAAGTTTACAATTGCCATTAAACAAAAGCCAGTTAAAATAACTCCCCGCTGCCTTAAGGCAACGGGGTTTCTCCATGCAGTTTTATAAAAAATTTGCTCAAGCAAATCACCGCCACCCAGCCACGAGCGTTCCACGCTTCGTTCCGCGGCTTGCCACGTAAACGCGTCACCTTACTGTTTTCTTTTCGCCTGTTCAAATCGCTCGAATAACTTGGCCAAGTAAAAGGCTTAGAATTACTGTGAGCGAAGGCGATTTTGGCAAATCAGCCTAACATTCGTACGTGGGGCTAGTAAGCTTCACTAACAAATATTCAAATGCGGTGTTCATTACAAAGACACGAGAAACATGTTAGTATTAGCTTCATATTGGCATGTCAGAAGTTGTCAAAAATGCGCAGTCAAAAAGAGAACTGACGAGCAGTCGTCACAGGCCGAAATATAAAGTAATAGACTCCGCTAGCAACCGCACATTTAAATAACCGTGAACATATGGGCAATGTTCTTAAAGCACGAAGTTCGAAAATCAACTCGACACCCGCTCAACTATAAAGAAGCGTATTTATTTGACTTTTGGTAGTCGTTGAAAGGCAATCTAAATAATCCTTCTTGTTTTCGGGATGCATATTGTCAACGATAGTAGGGTAATTCAAATAAAGGACACCCAAAATGGCCTCAAGAATTCTTGTATAGAGAGTGATTATCTCTTCAGAAAACACTTTGTCATATTGAGGGAGCAAGTTTAAAGCACTTGTCGAATGAAGCTCTAATGGCGCACTATGAACAGTACGACATAATATGGAATAATCATTTCGCAGAAGGTCTATCTGTGCTCTACCGAGATCAGTTTGAAAATGCTTGTCCGCTTTTGCTAAATCAAATATCGCATAAACACTTTTTTCTTCAATTACCGAAGGAGTGTTAATAAGCAATAAGGCCTTTAAAAAATTCTCGATACTACAACGGAGTTCAAGCTTGGCAGGTTTATACATACCTTGAACCCAATTAAAAAGTGACAAAAGCAAATCGGAATTCATTTCATTAAAAAAATCAGATATAAGCATTTGCGATTTTGCTGTTTGATAATTAAATTCAGCAACAAATATCATTAAGCCATATAACTTCTTATGCATAGTTTTACATTCTTCAATTTGCTTGCGAGCTGTAGCGTATGAATGAAGGCTATAATTATTAAAAAAGTTATTAAGCTTTATGAAGTCTTCAGTTATCCTTCTACTCATTTTCAGTCCCAACAAGTTTTTGAATAGTTTCATTCCATGAGAACATATTCCCGGAGTTTTTGGCTTTATTTTGCATGTCCCTAACCACATTCTTATTTTTCAATATATTTCGGCTCCATCGTATAAGAGTATTTAATCGCTCTTTATTAGCTTCTTCAACCTCGCAAACAATAAGACCAATGATTTCATTTCGCGACTTTTTTTCCCAACGGGGAATATCTAAAGCTAATACTTCACCGGCAAATTGCACTAGTTGAGAATTGCTCTGGAATATTTCTTGATCTTTTAGCAACGAGGGAAGTATGCCTATTAGATTATGCTCATCGGAAGTTTTATCGCTATTAATACCGCTTTGTGCAATATTATTTCGGTATTCCTTGAGATATTTCGATGCATTTTTAAAGTTAATATCTTTATTAGCATCAAATATCCAGCATAGATCTTCAAAAAAGTTAAAGATTTGCTTCTTCTCATATTCGGAAGCTAATTTCTTCTTATTATCATTTGACATAATCATTCCTCCACACGCCGCAAAAACTCTTGAACAATGGCAGAAAACTGACTTTTAAGTTCCGAATCTTCAATATCCAAAATGAACTTACCTTGCATCTGCCTTTTAGCAACATTTGTCCTCTTTAACATTACTGGCTCATATAAATAATTCTGCCACTTTAATGACTTAGAAAAATACGCAGCAGCTTCCCGGTAAACGCTAGTATGTTTCTCAACAACGGTCAAAACTAAACCTGCACATCGACATGCGCAACCATAATTCTCCTTTCGTTCTTTTATAATCCCTTCAAGTAAGTCAAGGCCAGTCATGCTTATCGGATCAGGCTTTGAAGGAATTAAGTAATAATCAGATGATAGTAAAGCACTTGTCATCCATACGGAAGGTGTTGGAGGACAGTCTATTATGCATATATCATATTCATTTTGGCCTTTAATATGATTCAAATAATTTTTTAGTCGATTTTCAGTCCCCTGCCCGGGTGCCATCTCGAATCTAAACAAATCTAACCGACTTGGTATAAGATCAAAACCCCTGGTTGTACGAAACGGTGTTATACTATCATATGGTTTTGTATCCTTTGTGGTTTTGCCTTCCACAACTGATACCGTAGCCGCTTTCGCATAATTGAATATATCAACAATGGTTGTCCCGCCAGCTCCCAAATGTTTGATATACTCACTGCTTTCTATCAAGCATTGCGTTGCATTAAACTGGGGGTCCACGTCTACAAGTAAAACACGCTTTGAATTGCGTTTGGTGAGAAAGTCTGCAACGTTAATTGCCAAAGTGGTTTTTCCGACGCCACCTTTCATGTTTACAAAACTAATTGAAATCATTTTATCATCACCTATATTAACACCCATCATCTTTTTTAAAATTTACATAAGTGCATTTGCATATTTGGCTACTTTCATAACCCTTGTAATTTGGCTATCCTCACGCGAGTATCTTTGCTTTACGACATTGTTTTCACACCCATCATTATAAATAATCCAGAGTTATACTATTAATATTTACATGAAAATTATATCAAAAAATGCAAAATAAATCCAGTTAGCCATTTATTATAATTAGTAAGTGACACAATTCCCAAAGTGATCGCAACCTTTCAAACCTCAAGCAAATCATTGAAGTTTACGGCAATCGCATTCAAGTCAGCGACGATATAATGGTCTTGGGTTGAATTTCTTCCCTAATATTTCCGTACCGCTGCTTTGCGACGGGGCGGCGCTTACCCCTTTATCGCAGGAAGCAGAAAGTTCCATCGTGAAAACCCCGAGGAAACTCTTTTAATAACGATTTACTCCAAAAATGAAGGTACATCTGGCGGAGAAGGAGGGATTTGGTTTTCGGGCATCGGCATCGCCGCGCTTGCGCTCCGCTCTGCGCGCAGTGGCCTGCCACGAAAACGCGGGGCGGGAAAACGCGTCACCGGCGCGTTTTCTTTTCCGCCCGTTCAAATCCCTTATTCACATGCACTAAGCAAGAGGGATTTGGTTTTCGGGCATCGGCATCGCTGCACTTGCACTCCGCGCTGCGCGCAGCGGCCTGCCACGAAAACGCGGGGCGGGAAAACGCGTCACCGGCGCGTTTTCTTTTCCGCCCGTTCAAATCCCTTATTAACATGCGCTAAGCAAGAGGGATTTGGTTTTCGGGCATCGGCATCGCCGCGCTTGCGCTCCGCTCTGCGCGCAGCGGCCTGCCACGAAAACGCGGGGCGGGAAAACGCGTCACTGGCGCGTTTTCTTT
>JAEZGQ010000067.1 GCA_023416895.1 Bacillota bacterium
CCCTTTTGCAGCGCGTCAGCAAGCAGGTATTCAAGCTTTCGCACCTTGTTGCCGCCCAAGGCGACCCCCGTCATATCGTCGCGCTTTACATAGATGTTGCGCGAAAGCGCCGCGCTCACGTTGTCGAGCCGGTAAAGGGGCGTTGGCAGCTGCGCAAGAGGAATTCGCGGAATGTTCTGATAAAACTCCATGTTAAGCATAGCACTCCAGTCCGAATACGCCCAAACGGCATATTTTGGTCGTTTTCATCGTTATCGTCGGTTGGAATAGCGCCGCTATGCCGCCCTCCTCCGCCTTGAAACCGCCTCAAACTATGCCGTTTGGGTCGGCGAGCCACAAAAACGTATGGTGTGGCAGAGCGCGACGAAGGCACGAAGGCGTAGCGGGGTCTACGGCAAGCGGCTTCAACAAAGCTATGGCGCGCCATACGCTTCTGTGGCCGTGTTCGGATTGGCGCGCTATGCTTACCCCTCCAAATCAAGGCCCAAAACGTCGAGCGTAGCAAAGTAGTCCTTCACGGTTTCGGCGCGGCGTATAAGCTTTGCCTCGCCGCTTTCCTTCAAAAGAAGCTCCGCGTGCTTTAGCTTGCCGTTGTAGTTGTAGCCCATGGCAAAGCCATGCGCGCCCGTATCGTGTATTACAAGGATGTCGCCCTTTTCGATTTCGGGGAGCGCCCTGTCCACAGCAAACTTATCGTTGTTTTCGCACAAAGAACCCGTAATGTCGTATACATGGTCCAAAGGCGCGTTTTCCTTGCCGAGCACGGTGATGTGGTGGTATGCGCCGTACATGGCGGGGCGCATCAAATCCACCGCGCACGCGTCCATGCCAACAAAGCGCTTGTGGGTGTTTTTTTCGTGCACGGCGCGCGTTACAAGGAAGCCCGCAGGGCCGCTCACGTAGCGCCCAAGCTCGGTGAAGATGGCGGGCTTTAGGCTTGTTCCCGAAAACGCCTTTTCGTAGGCCTCCTTCACGCGTGTGCCGACGAGCGCGAGGTCGATGGGCTC
Organism: Bacillota bacterium; assembly: GCA_023416895.1. GTDB lineage: Bacteria > Bacillota > Clostridia > Christensenellales > CAG-138 > UBA7707. Next base: position 1,008 of record JAEZGQ010000067.1, read on the forward strand.
GTCGTCCGGACGGTAAGGGATGCCGATGCCGCCCGAAAGGTTGATGAACGCGATTTCTGCCCCCGTTTCTTTATGAAGCTCCACGGCGGTTTCAAAAAGCAGCGCCGCAAGCGCGGGATAATACGCCGCGTCGGTGGTGTTGCTCGCCAAAAAGGCGTGAAGCCCAAACCGCTTTGTGCCAAGCTTCATGAGCTTTAAAAAACCCTCTGTCAGCTGCTCACGCGTAAAGCCGTACTTGGCCTCGCCGGGGTTACCCATAATGGTATTGCCGAGCTTGAACATGCCGCCAGGGTTGTAGCGGCAGCATATGGTTTCGGGGATGGCGCCGTTTTCCTTCAAAAATTCGATGTGTGAAACATCGTCGAGGTTGATGGTGGCGTTCAGCTTTCTCGCGTAGAGAAAGTCCTCCGCAGGGGTAGCGTTGGAGGAAAACATGATTCCCTCCCCCGTTACGCCCACAGCCTTTGCCATAATAAGCTCCGCATAGGACGAGCAGTCGAGCCCGCAGCCCTCCTCGCTCAAAACAGCAAGAAGCGCGGGGTTCGGGCAGGCCTTTACGGCGTAGTATTCGCGGTACCCCACGTTCCATGAAAACGCATTTTTCAGCGCGCGCGCGCGTGCGCGAAGTGTCGCTTCGTCGTATAAGTGGAAAGGTGTCGGAAAACATGCTGTGATTTCGTCGATCTTCGCCTTATCAAACGGAAGCGTTTTCATAGCTCAACACACTCCAACAGCTCCTGTTTGCGTGTGTACTCATGATACAATAGCCCGCGGTCAAGGTATTCAATTTCGCCCGTTTGGTTGTCGTAGGGGTCGCAGCGCCAATGGTTTTTATCCGGCGTGAACGCCGCTTGAAATTCACGGTTGGCGACCATACGATAGGGGTCGAGGTTGCCAAAGTAGAAGCGCCGCCTGTGCTCCGCGCCCACGCGGTGCGCGCCGCCGCCAAAGGAGGGGTCGGCAAACATCCACCCGTAGGGCGCCACGTAAAACTCCGCCCAGTCGTGCGCCCCTATGCTCTCCGGTGAAGAATTGAGGCCAGACTGCCACTTGGCCGGAATGCCCGCGCAGCGGCAAAGCGCAATGAACAAAAGCGCCTGCACGCCGCAGTCCCCGCGGAAGTTCCGCGCGCAGTTTTCCGCAATGCTTTCAAGTGCGAAGTATTCACGCATGTAGGAATACTTGACGTTGAGGGTAACAAAGTCGTAAAACGCGCGCGCCTTTTCAAGCGGGTTATCGGTATGCTTGCTTAAATCCACCGCGAGCGCGCGAAGGTAGGGCGTAAATACGATGTGGGGATTCTGCTCTTGTGTAAAAAAGCTGGGCTGCTCTTTTTCGACCTTCGCGGGGTCGGGATCGACGTAGGTCACGATATTATCGTAGGAGTATTCCACGAAAAACTCGTGGTTTTGTTGCATAACCTCCTCAAAGTACACCGTGCGCTGTGCGGCGTCCGCGGGCGCTATAAACGACGCTTCCGGGAAGGTTTTGTGAATGACGATGTTTCTCTGCTGACGCGCGTCCGCCGCGAGGGGGATGTGTACACGCACAGTTTTTCCTGCCTCAAACGCCTCGTCTTTAATTTTCACCGTGGCGCGAATGCGAAGACGGCAGCCGAAGCTTCCCTTTTCCTTCATGATACGAACGACACGGTCGAGCATGCCTTCTTCTTTTTCTTCGCTCTCATCCTCACCGTCCACATGGCCGCGTTTCACATTGGCACGCGCGGCAAACTCCGCGTTCACCTTGAGGAGGGTTTGGTAGAAGCGGTTGAAGTAGCGCTCCTCGCCGCGCACGTAGATCCAGTCGATCTTAAATTCATCCACGAGCGTGCGGAATTCCGTCTCCGTAAAGTCCGGAATGTCCTGACGGATAATTTCCATGGCTTCCGCTAAGCTGTACGGATAGTCGTCCTCGATGCGGCGGATAAGCTCGCGCTCTACGATGAGGCATTGACGCAGAGGTTCGGGGATCTGGTTTTTGAGCCGAAGCTCGATGAGGCGCAGCGCGCCTTCAAAGTCGCCGTGCAGCTTACGGCGCTGAATGTCTTCGGGCAGGCCGACATTCAGATACTGAAACGAATCGTTGATGGGCATAAAAGATTCCTTTCTTTGTTGCTTTGTAGTCTTTAGGGCGAAAAACGACAAAGGCACGCGGAGAACCGCTTTTAAGGGCGATAAATATTATCGTCCTTGCTGTATCGGGGATTGTCAAGGGGCCGCGGCCCCTTGACGTTCATTCCGGCTTCGGCGGCATGCACGCCGAAACGGATGAAAGCCGCAGGCTTTCGTACTTCTCGCGCTTTGACGACCGCATGACAGCATGCAGTCAAAGCGTGCAATCCTCAAAAAAGTGGCTGTGCCACTTTTTTGACATTTAAAATATGGAGCCAATCTTTAAAATCCCGTTCGCGAGGTCCTCGCGATAATTATCGGCATCAGGGTCAAGGCTGTTCACTACAACGCCGTCGTCACCGGCACGGCCGGTAGCGTGCACATAGCTGCCGTCCCCTATGTAAATGGCCACATGCCCCTTGAAAAACAGCAAATCGCCCTTTCTCATGTCGGAACGCGCGATTTCACACATGGGGAAACCTGTCACAAGCTGGGCATTGCGGTATATGGAAACGCCGTGCAAGTAGTATGCAATGCTTGCAAGCCCTGAACAGTCAATGCCTTCGGGCGTTTTGCCGCCCCAGCGGTATTGCACGCCGAGATAGGAAAGTGCGGCATTTACGATGGCCTCGCGAAACGCCTCTTCATCGCAGCAACGCTCGGTATGATAGGGCCCAAGGTGGCTTTTCCTTACATATGCAATTTCCCCGCCGATGAGCCGGAGCTTTTCCCATGCGTCGTTTTCCTCGCACACGCCAAGCGAGTTCACAAGCGCGCCGCGCGTAAGCGTGATAAGCCTTGTGGCCTGGTAGCTTGGCGAAGCCATGCAATCCGCATGCGCCGACCAAACGGTTTTTAAGGCTCCCGTTTCATAGGCGGAAAGCTCATTTTCGTCAAAGCACAAGCAGCCCTCGTGCGCGTGGGACGCGTAGCGGTAAGGGGTTACGATGCTGTAAAAGCCGTTTTCAAGCGCGGCTCCTACCTCCACCGTCATGCCGTAAAGCGCTTCGTCATCAAGCTCGCCCTCGTGTGCGGGCTTCACCATGAGAGGGGCAATCGGTACCAAAACCAACGCTTTTTTCATTGCGCAAGCTCCTTTCTGTACGCGTCGAGCTCGCGCTCGTTGCCAAGCACGAAATGCTCCGGTTCAACTTCCTGCCAAACGGGCGTGTCCACGGAATAATCGTGAACGGAGGGGTCGTATACAACAAGCGTTTTCTTCTTTTCGCGCACAGGATCCGCCATGGGCAGCGCGCTTAAAAGCGCTTTCGTGTACGGGTGCAGCGGGTGGCAGAAAAGCTTTTCGCACTCCGCAAGCTCCACGATTTGCCCCTTATGGATGACCGCGATGCGGTCGGAGATGAAGCGCATCACGCTCAGATCGTGCGCGATGAACAAATACGTAAGGCCGCGCTCCTTCTGGAGCTTGCTCATGAGGTTTAGTACCTGTGCACGGATGGAAACGTCGAGTGCGCTGATGGGTTCATCCGCAATGATGAACTGCGGTTCCATGATGAGCGAGCGCGCAATGCCGATGCGCTGGCGCTGGCCACCCGAAAACTCGTGCGGGAAGCGCGTCGCAAACTCCGGCAAGAGCCCAACGCTCATAAGCGCCTCCTCCACAAGACCCATGCGTTCCTTTGAGGAAATGTGCTTTTTGGTGGTATAGGTGCCTTCGGAAACGATGTAGTCCACCTTCGCGCGCTCGTTGAGCGACGCCATGGGGTCCTGAAAGATCATTTGAATTTCGGAAATTACCTTACGGTCGAGCTCCTTGGAGATTTTGCCGTTGATGCGCTCACCCTTATAAATGACCTCCCCGCCCGAAGTCGGGTGGATGCGGATGATCGCGCGGCCGATGGTGGTTTTGCCGGAGCCGGATTCGCCCACCAAGCCGAAGGTTTCCCCTTTGTAGATGTTAAAGCTCACACCGCGCACAGCCTTGAAGGCCTTGCGCCGCGAGCCAAAGGTCACTTCGAGGTTTTTTACCTCAAGCAAAACTTCGCGATTGTTGTTCATGGCGCTCCCCCTCACTCACATGTGCGTATGCCGCGGATGTGCGGCGGTGCTTCGACCTTGGGCGCGCGCGGATCAAGCAACCATGTGCGCGCCTTGTGCGTGGGCGAAACGTCGAAGTAGGGCGGCTGCTCGATGAAGTCGATCTTGAGCGCGTTGGGGTTACGCGGCGCAAACGCATCGCCTTCGACCTCTTTGAAAAGATTGGGCGGCGAACCCTCGATGGCGTTGAGGTTTTGCCCCTTAATGCCGTGCTGCGGCAAAGAGGCGAGAAGCGCCCATGTATACGGGTGGCGTGGGTCGTAAAAAATCTCGTCCACATTGCCGTACTCGATGATGTCGCCGGCGTACATCACAGCCACGCGGTCTGCAATGTTAGCGACCACGCCCAAATCGTGCGTGATGAAGATGATCGTAAGGTTGTACTTTTCCTTCAGCTCTTTCAAAAGCTTTAAGATCTGCGCCTGAATGGTAACGTCGAGCGCGGTCGTCGGCTCGTCGCAAATGAGGATTTTGGGGTTGCACGCAAGCGCAATGGCGATGACCACCCTTTGGCGCATGCCGCCCGAAAACTCGTGCGGGTACTGCTTGTAGCGGCGTTTGGGTTCCTCAATGCCCACGTCCTCGAGCACGCGGTACACCGCCTGCTTCAATGCCTCACCCTTCAACCCTTGGTGCATGGAAATGGCTTCGCCGATCTGCGCACCGATGGTTTTTAAGGGGTTAAGGCTCGTCATGGGGTCCTGAAGAATCATGCAAATTTCTTTGCCACGTATTTTGAGCCAGTCCCTCTCTTTTTGGAATTTGGCGAGGTCAACAGGCTCTCCCATGCCGTAGTAGAGGATCTCCCCACTTTCCACAAAGCCATTCGCGTCGAGAAGGCCGATGAAGTTTTTGTTCAACACGCTTTTGCCGCAGCCCGATTCGCCCACGATGGCGAAGCTTTCGCCCCGCTGCACCTCAAGCGACACGCTGCGGATGGCGTGAAGCACCCTGCCGCGCAGGTTGAACTTTACGTTGAGGTTGTTGACCTTCAAAATGGTTTCCATGCTGCCCCCCTTACACGTGGTTCTTCGGGTCTGCCGCGTCGGAAAACGCATTGCCTACCACGTAGAACGAAATGGTCACAAGGGAAAGGACGATGGTCGGGTAAATGAGCTGATAGCGAAGCCCCGGCGTGAGCATGAGCTTTCGTCCCGCGTTTACAAGGTTGCCAAGGCTTGGCGTGGTGGCCGGTAGCCCGAGGCCGATGTAGGTAACGAACACCTCGTAGCCGATGTTTGCGGGGATCGCCAGCGCAAAGCGTAGCATGATCACCGAGATGATGTAAGGCAAAAGGTTTTTGGTGATGATGCGAAGGATTCCCGTACCCAAGCAACGGGAGGCGAGGTTGTACTCACGGTCGCGGATGACGAGGATTTGGTTTCTGACAAAGCGCGCCATGCCGATCCAGCTTGTAAGAGACATGGCGATGATCATCGTGCTAATGCCCGGGCGCAATATGTACGCCACCAAAATGAGGATGATGGTAACGGGGATGTTGTCGAGCACGTTGTAGATTTCCGTAAAAAGGAAATCGAGCTTTCTCACATAGCCCCAAAGCACGCCCATGAGAATGCCCACCACCGCCTCAATGAGCGCTACGGTTGTGGAAATGAGAAGCGACGTGCGCGTTGCCGCCCAAAGCTGTGCCCATAAGTCCTGGCCGATTTGGTTGGTGCCGAGGATGAACGAATCCCCTGCCTCGGTCACCTCGCCGGGGGGTATGTTTTTGTAAAAAAGGCCCGTGAGCGGATCGTTGTAAACGGTAAATGCCTCGCGCTGGTTGGGGAGAATGGGCTGAAGGAAGGTAAACATCAAAATCGAAGCCACCAAAATCACAAGGATCATGGCCGCACGGTTTTTGCTAAACACCTTGAAGGTGCTGCGCCAGTAAGAGTAGTTGCTGTAACCGGTACGCTCCACCGCCGCCGCGTCAAACGACGCAAAGCTGAAAAGCTCCTCCTGGGTAAGGCTGTGCCTGAGCATGTCGTTCATGCTCTGTTCCAGCCGTTCAATTTTCGGGTGTTTGAAACGTAATCCCATTACCTGCTCCCCTCCTTCTTAGAAAAGCTGATGCGCGGGTCAAGCAGCACCATCAAAAGGTCGCCGAGGATCAAGCCGATGATGCCCACCGTGGCATACAGTACCACAATGCCCTGCACCATGTTGTTGTCCTGCTTTTTGATGACGTCCACCAAAAGCCCGCCCATGCCGGGGATGCTGTAGAGAGATTCGAGGTAGATGGAGCCGATTACGGTGTTAAGAAGCGAAGTCGGCAAATATTGCGCCATCGGCACAACGGCATTTCTAAAGATGTGGCGGTACATGATTTTTCCGCTCGATACGCCTTTTATTTTCGCGAGCTGCACGTAATCCTTGGTGCTCTGATCCACCATGTAGCGCCTGAGCCACATCGCGTAGTAGACGATGTTGCCAAGCGACATCGACAATACGGGCAAAATCCACGAAACCCAGTTGGAGGGATTGAACAAAAGACTTATGCCCAAAATTTCGGTGCCGTAAAGCTGAATGAACAAATAGTAAACCGCCGCAGGCACCGCCTGGATAAACACGATAAACACCGTGCCCAAATGGTCGAAAAACTTATTTTTGTATTTGGCCATGAGCGTTCCCATGGGGAGTCCCAAAAGAAGCGCCACCAAAATAGAAAGGCAGCCGAACTTCACCGAAATGGGGATTTTCGGCGCGAGGATCGTCGTTACGGGCACATCCATGCGGAAAATGCGGGAAACACCCAAGTCGCCCTGAAAGAACGCCTTGAAGAAGTTCCATAGCTGAACGTACATGGGTTTTGTTAAGCCCATTTGCTCAAGGCCGTTTTGTATTTGAAATTCGCTCATCTTTTCGTAGTTGGGGAAGTAACCCTCGATGGGCATCTGCCTTAACAGCACGAATACGATGGCGAGAATCAAAAGCAGCGTTAGAAAGGAACGCAGAAACCGTTTGGAAAGGTATTTGAGCATGTTCGTGTCCTTTCGTCAAAGTGAAGATCAAAGCGGGCATTTTTTACCAAACGCCCGGCCGTCCCCTTTCCTGATGGACGGCGGGCGGTGATGTTCTTATTCGGGTTGGGCGCTTAATAAGGAAAGAAGGGCATTGTCAGGCATTTAGGGCGCTGGTGGTAACCGATTGTTGCAATATGCGCGGAACCCTCTGTTACAAGGGTTCCGCGCCAGCAACCCGTGGAAACGGATTGGCTTTTGTGTGTTTTGTTAGTTGGAAAGACCCATCTTCGTAAGCCACTCGCTGTAGCTGGCTTCGTATTCCTCCATGGTGACGAAATGATCCTTGATGGTCTGCCCCTTGTAGCGGAGGTTCGACACGCCGCAGGGCGCGTACTGGCCTTCGAACAGGTCGAGCGTGGTGGCAATGTAGGTGGCGGGCATGATCATGTACGGTACGATGATGGCATGCTCGATGAGAATGGCCTCGGCCTCGGCAAACGCGGCGTAACGCGCAGCGGTATCCGTAAGGGCCTTGGCAGCCTCGATCTTGGCGTAGTACTCGGTCATGATGGGCGTAAGTGCGTTGTTCTCATCGAGGTTTACGTCCATCTTGTTGTAGGAGTTGCCGGCATGGGTCACGTTGTCTTCATTGAGCTTAGGCGCGAAAGGCTCGGCCCAGGTGGACGGATCTTCATAGTCCGCACCCCAGTTGCAGCGCATGAACGAGTACACGCCCGCGCGGCGGGTCTTGGTGAGGAAGCTGTCGGCCGCTGCGCCGTTGAGGACGCAGGTCACATAGTCGGCGCCGAGCACGCTTTCGATTTGCTGCTTGACGAGGGTGGATTCGCTCTCCCAATCCTTCATGTCCGCACGGTAGGTGATAACCATCTGGACGGGGAAGGTGACGCCGGCCGCTTCAAGCTCGGCGCGGGCCAGGTCGCGGTACTTCAGCGCTTCCGTTTCATTGTAGAAGTTATCGGCAATGCCGGCGAATTCGGGCAGGGCCGTATAGTCTACACCGTTTGCGCTCGTGAAGGTGCGCGGGGTGATGGTGTTCTGAATGACCTCAGAAACGTTTTCCGCATCGGTCGCTGCAATGGCGTACTCGCGGTTGAACGCGTACATGATGGACTTACGGAAGTTCTCGTTGGTCACCGCGATCTTCCAGTCGCCCGGTGCCCAGGCTTCGTCATACTCCGGCTTAAAATTGAAGCAGAAGAAATAGGAGTAATCGGGTGCCGCGCGATCCTTGCTCAGGTATTGAGAATTGGTCTCGAGCCATTCGGGAACGATGTCGTTGCTGATTTCGGCGTAGTTAATCTCGCCGCGCAGCACCATCGCAGGCCCGAGGGTGGACGATTCGGCGTTGTAGGTACGCTCGATCTTGGTGATGTGGATGTTGTCCGCATCCCAGTTGTTGTAGTTCTTCAAATAAACATGCTTAACCTGCGGCTCGTACTCAGAAAGGATGAAAGCGCCGCAATAGTACATTTTGTCGTTGGAGGTGCCGAAATCCGCTTTAAGCTCCTCAAGCTGCGGACCGTAGGCGGGCATATAGCACACGTAGGTGAGGCAGGTGGGGAAGAACGGATAGTTGCCGTTGGTGATGTACTGGAGGGTATGCTCATCCACGGCCTTTACACCAACCTGCGAAAAATCGGTGATGGCGCCTTCTTCATACTCGGCAGCGTTCACGACGAAGCTCGTAATCATGTAGCTGGTGCCGCTTTCGTATTCCGCGGTCAAAACGTATTTGGCGGCGTCCACGAAGTCCTGCGCGGTAAGATCGGCAACCTCGTTGCCCTGATAGTCGTACCACTTCACGCCGTCGCGAAGGTGGAACGTCCAAACGGTGCCGTCGTCGGAAACTTCCCAGCTTTCAGCAAGTCCGGGCTTGAGCTTGCCGTACTGGTCGTACTCCACGAGGGTGTCGATGACGTTTGCGCCAACCTGTTGATCCCACGTGGTGGAGGCGACGAGGTAGTTGAGCGTGGATACTTCGGAAGCATACAACGTGCGGTATACGGCAGCATCATAATCAGCCGCTGCACCGGGAGTGCATGCGCCGAGCGTACCCGCTACCATTAAGAGACATAGCAACAGGGCAAAGGTTTTCTTCGTCATTGTTCGTTTCTCTCCTTGTTCTTTTTAGAATGCTGAGAAATGAAAAACCATACGAGGAGGCACACCGGATACCCCCGCCTGACCTCTCTATTCTACACGCTTTTTTGGGGGAATTCAACAGGCTATATATAGTATATTCGCCGTTTGTCCCCGCTTCGCTCCTTGCGCGCAGCGCTCTTTCCTTTTTGGTTTTTTATGCGCTTTTTCGCCAGAGCTTTTTTCACTCGTTTTATTGTATCAATTTTTTTTGCGATTTGAACTGTAAAAACTACGGTATATCTTGCAAAAAATACTTTACCATGCATGCCTTACCAGTATAAAGCGCATATTTCGCGGTTCTTTGGAAATTTATTATTAAGTTCGCGCAATGCGCATTGACGCACGCGGATTGACGTGTATAATGTTTGATAGTTCTTTCACATTAGGAGATGAGCCATGGCGAACAGCTTGGATGATTATTTTGAGGATTATCTACTTTCCAACGAATACGACCGCTTTGAAAGTTACCTCTTGAGCATCGTGCGCGATGCTTACCGTGCGGGTTTTCTTGCAGGTCTCGGTGCAGCCGAAGGCAATGTGCGCCCGCAGGTTCTTCCGCAGAAAAAAGACTAAAAGCGAGCGTTTTCTTAAAAGCGCGCTTCTTTGCCCCAAAAAGCGATTGCATTTCTCATTTTTTCTTTTTTCGCAAGAATATATCCCGTAGTAGCCCTGTTTTCGGTTGACACACGAATTTGGGCATACTATAATATTCTCGCACACCAAATTTATTTTTAGCTTCATCAAAAAATAGTTAGGAGAACGCAGCAAGCCATGAAAAAGATCGTCATCGCGCTTGGCGGCAATGCGCTTCAGGCAGCCGGCAAGCCCGCGACCGCCGAGGCCCAGCTCGAGGTTGTAGAAGAAACTTCCGAATACATCGTTGATATCATCGAAAACGGTTATAGCGTCGTGCTTGCACACGGAAACGGGCCGCAGGTCGGCCGTATCGTGTTGCAAAACGAATTTGCAACCCCCGTTTCCCCCGCCATGCCGTTTGACGTTTGCGGCGCCATGAGCCAGGGCATGATCGGCTACCACATGCAGCAGGGCCTTTCCAAGGTGCTTAAAAAGCGCGGCTCCGACAAGGAAGTTGTTACGGTTGTAACGCAGGTAGTGGTTGACCGCAACGACCCGAAGTTCAAAAGCCCCTCCAAGCCCATCGGCCCCTTCTACACCGCGGAAGAAGCGCAGACCATCGCCGCCGAAAAGGGCTATACCCTCAAAGAGGACTCCGGCCGCGGTTGGCGCAGGGTTGTTGCCTCCCCCATGCCCGTTGAAATCGTAGAGCTCAACGCCGTGAAGGCGCTTGTGAACGCAGGCTTCATCCCCATTACGGTAGGCGGCGGCGGCATTCCCGTAATCCGCAACGAAAAGGGCGACCTTGAAGGCACCGCTGCGGTAATTGACAAGGACCTTGCTTCCGAAAAGCTCGCCGAGGATTTGGACGCGGACGCGCTCGTAATTCTCACGGCTGTGGAAAAGGTTGCCATCAACTACAACAAGCCCAACCAGCAGGAGCTCTCCACCCTCACCGTGGCCGAAGCCGAGCAGTATATAAAGGAAGGGCATTTTGCCCCCGGTTCCATGCTGCCAAAGATCGAGGCCGCGATCATGTTCGTGAAGAGCAAGCCCGGCCGCAAGGCCATCATCACCTCGCTCGATAAGGCGGCCGACGCACTTGCGGGCAAGGCAGGAACGACATTAAGCTAAAAGCTTTTCAGGCGGATGGGAAACCCATCCGCCTGAGTTTTTTCAGCCACCGCACATGTCGCTGGCGGCGGTTGGATGCTTCCCTTGAAGGTTTTGCAAAAAAGTCCTTTGTGACGCGCATGTCGCTACAAAGGACTTACTTTATTTGAGCGCTCCTTTTACAGCGAAAGGTTACAGCTTGCCTTCCCCTCTGAGGGGAGGTTGCAGCGCTTTTACTCCTTAAGTCTTGGTTCGGCCTCGCTCTGAACATGGCACGCTACGCTTACCCACCCGACTCCGTTTGCCCTGCCCATAGGTCTGATGTGTCGATGCGCACGATCCGCGCGACCCGCCATAGAAGCCCAAGCGCGTTGGGTGCATCGTTTGCGTTCAGTGCAACGTGGTAAATGGCAACATCATAACCGTCCGGTCCATAAAGCTTGATGATATCTAGTTCATACGTGCCGTTATCGCTTTCAACGCTGCCCGTAATCATGTACCGCTGGCGGCTGCCGGTCAAAAAGGACGTCCCTCGCGCATCGCAAGCATAGGTGCCGTTTTGAAACACCATAAATTGAGCCGGGTCAGTGTCGGTATATCCGATGGGTTTTTCCAAAAAGGCGTTCGGCGGCTCCGTCGGCAGCACAAACTCCGCCGTACAATCCGCAAAGCATACTTCAAGGAAGTCCCGCGCCGCAGCCTCGCTCACGCGCAGCACCGCACCGTTCTCCGATATTTCCGCCGCCGGATGCTCGATGCCATAGGTGCAAAACAAGTTCGCCATCAGCCCCCAAAGGTAAACCTCATTGTCAAGGACGTGCTGGTTGGTGGTAGGTATGGTTTCAAAAAATTGCAGATCGTTATACTGAAAATCGTAGGCCGTTCTGTAGTCGAGCAAAAACTCCACAAGTGGAAGCATGTTCATAACGCTGTCGGGAATCGCCGCTGGCGTGTCGGCGCGCGTAATACCTGCCGTATCGTGCTCTGCCCATGTTGTATACACCTCCGTTTGCACCCATGGCGCATCGGTTTGCGGCAAGTCGTCCGGCACGGCCGATGCCGTAGGCAATGGCGTGGCGCTTTGTACAGGCACAGGCGTATTAATCAGCGCAGATGCACAACCGACGGTGAAAAGAAACAGAAGACCTGCCGCCAAACTCGCAAACAACCCGGCATTTTTCATTTTCCGCCCTCCCACAGCAACAAACGATGTTATGAAAGCTTTCCTGCCGACTATAAGGCCGCCCGCGCCGCCCTCACTCTATCTTATTCATCAAGCTCCGCAAGATCATACACCCCGAACCGCTCGCAGTCGCGCGCCACGGAAGGGGTAAGAAGCTCGCGCATTTCGCGTTTGTTCGCCCACAAATATGCCGTATGCTCATTAGAAAGCGTTACCGCATCGCTTTTTGCGCGGCACAGCCACGTTAAAACCACAACATGCCTTCGCGCGTGCTTCACAAAGCCGCTTGCAAAAAGAAGCCGTTCAACCTCCACAGCAAGCCCTGCTTCCTCCAGCACTTCGCGTTTGAGCGCCTCCTCAAGCGCCTCACCGAATTCTAGCTTACCGCCCGCAAACTCGTACTCGCCCGCACCGAAGCGGTCGTACTCGGAGCGTTTCAAAAGAAGTGCCTTGCCTTCAAATAGCACAAGACCCTTCACCGCCACGCCGATGGTTTTGCCGCCCTCCATAAATTACCCCCCATGCCGCTTGCAACGCGGCCTTCCATTGTACGGCGCGTCAGGTTCAGGTCTTATGCAGCCTAAGCCTGCGTTTGCGCTTCCAATTTTCGCTTTGCACCACATATACCATCATCACAACCGTCATCAAATAGGGAGTGATGGCCGTGAGCGTGCTCGGCACGCCGACGGACTGAAGCCGTAACCCGAGCGCGTCCAGAAAGCCGAACAAAAGCGCCGCGAGGAACACACGGGGCGGGTTTGCCATGCCGAAAATAACGCACGCAAACGCGATAAACCCGCGGTTTGCGCTCATGCCCTCGGTGAACATGGTCAAATACCCAAGCGAAAGGTGTGCGCCCGCAAAGCCGCACAGCACGCCGCAAATAAGGCTTGCGGCGTATTTCATTTTCTGCGGGCTGATGCCCGCGCTTTGAAGCGAAGCGGGGTGCTCACCCGCTGCGCGCATCCAATACCCCCACGGGGTTTTGTAAAGAAACACCCATGTAACGAGCACCAAAATCCACGAGATGTACACGAACAGCGTATTGTTGTTGAGAAGCTCGCCCAAAATGGGAATGCCGTCGAGAAACGGCAGGTTTACCGTAGGTATGGGGATGATGCCGGGGTCTGAGAACGCGCCCTTTACCCCAAAGATGGTGCGAAGAAGAAACACCGTTACGCCGCCCGCAAAAATGTTGAGCGCCACGCCGATGATGAACTCGTCGCTTTTGAATTTGATGACGAACAGCCCGAAAAGAAGCCCGATGAGGATGCCCGCAAGCACCGCCACGAGCACGCCTATTGCCGCCGAGGTAAAAAAGTAGCTTGCCGCCACCGCCGCAAACGCACCCACGAGGATCATCCCATCCATGCCTATGTTCATAATGCCCGCGTGCTCGGTGAAAAGGCCGCCGAGCGCCGCAAGCACGATGGGCGTTGAGGTGCGAAGCGTGTTTTGCAAAAGCGCCACGTTGAAGATTTCGTTCATGCCGCTTTCCCCTCCCGTATCCTTGTTTTTGCCTCCCACCTTGCGCGCTTTTCGCGGATGGAGGCCGTAATGCCGTTTTCCGCCGCCATAAAGAAAATGATGATGGACTGTATGACGAGAATGAGCTCGCTTGAAATGCCCAAGTTTAGTTCCATAGCGCTGCCGCCGATTTTGAGCGCGGCGAAAAACACGCTCATCAAAAGAATGCCCACCGGCTCGTAGCGCATAATCATGGCGACGAGCATGCCGTCGAAATAAAAATCCCTGGAGATGGATTCCACAAACCTTCCGTGGATGCCATACACCTCAAACATGCCCACCGCACCGCACATTGCGCCCGAGGCGACCATGGCAAGGATGGTGATGCGGTCTACCGGCAACCCGGAAAAGAACGCGAACCGCCGGTTTTGGCCGGTAAGTTTCATTTCGTAGCCGGTAGCGGTACGGCTCATGATGTACCATACCGCAAGCGCGATGCCTGCCGCATAAAAAATGCCCGCCGTAAGGTCGGAAAGCGGAATGAGCTTAAAAAAGCGAAACGATGCCTCGATGGCAGGCGTACCCGCCACAATGCCCTTTTCGGTGGTCTTTAACGGCCCGTTTGCAAGGTACACGCAAAAGTAAATTGCCACCGAGTTGAGCATGACGGTGGTAATGACCTCGTTGACCTTCAGCTTCACCTTCAATAGCGCGGGGATGAGCGCGTAAAGCCCGCCTGCCGCACACGCCACAAGGAATGCAAGCGGTATGGCGATTGCGGCGTTGAGCCCGCTAAGAAGAACGCCAGCCATGGCCGCAGCCATGCCGCCCAAAAAAAGCTGCCCCTCGCCGCCTACGTTAAAAATGCCCGCGTGCGCGCCAACCGCCGTGGCAAGCGCGGTAATGGCAAGGGTAACGGTTTTTGCGAGCGTGTTGCCAAACACGCGGGGTGAGCCGAAGCTGCCGCGCACAAGCTCTGCGTATGCCGCGAGCGGATTGTGCCCCGTGAGCAAAATGATCACCGCGCCCAATGCAAGCGCAGCGAATACGCTTATGAATAAGGATACAAGGTACCCCTTGTCAAGCTTTTTGGTCGTCATGTTCTTCCCCCCTTGCCCCCACCATCATGCGGTAGCCGATTTCCGCCTTGTCAAACCGCCCTGCCTCAAATGTGCCCGTCACCTTGCCTTCAAACAGCGTTATGATGCGGTCGCTCAGGCGGAACACCTCATCGAGATCGGCGCTTGATAGAAGGATTGCCGCGCCTTCGTTGCGCTTTTTTACGATGAGGTTGTGGATGAACTCCATCGCGCCGATGTCCACGCCGCGCGTGGGCTGTGAAACGATGAGAACCGGCGTTTCAAACGAAAACTCGCGCGCCGCCACAAGTTTTTGAATGTTGCCGCCCGAAAGCGACCCCACCTTGGTGTGAACGTTTGCGGCTCGAATGTCAAACCGCCCATAAACCTCCGTCGCGTAGCGGAGGATGCTCGCTCGGCGAAAATGCTCGCTGCCCGCAGCAAACTCCTTTTGGCGGTGCTTACCGATAAGAAGGTTCTCCACAATGTCCGCCTCTTTGGAAACGCCGGTTTTTAGCCTGTCCTCGGGGATGTGGGAAAGCCCCGCGAGCCGAATGTCGCCCGGGGTTCGTCCCGCAATGGATGCACCGCGCAGCAGCACCTCGCCGCTTTTTGGTTTTCGCAAACCCGTTATGGCTTCAAGAAGCTCACTCTGCCCGTTGCCTTCCACCGCCGCAATCCCTAGGATTTCACCCGCGCGCAAAGAAAGGCTCACGCCGCGCACCGCGTCGAGCGCGCGGTCGTCCGTTACCCAAAGATCTTTAACTTCAAGCGCCACATCGCTTGGCTCGCCTGTTTTTAACAGCTCGTCCATCAGCACGTCGCGCCCCACCATGCGTTCGGCGAGGCTGCGCTCGGTGACGCTTTTCGTCTCCGAAACGCTTACAAGCTTCCCCTGCCGCATCACGCCCACACGGTCGGAAATGGCCATAACCTCGTAAAGCTTATGCGTGATGATGATTACGGTTTTCCCCTTTTCGCGCACCACACGGCGGATCACCGAAAAAAGCTCTTCGGTTTCCTGCGGGGTCAAAACCGCAGTCGGCTCGTCGAGGATCAAAATATCCGCGCCCCGATAGAGCGCCTTTAAAATTTCCACGCGCTGTTGCAGCCCCACGCTCAAGTCCGCCACGCGTGCGTCGGGGTCCACCGCAAGCCCGTATTCTTCCACGAGGGCGCGCGCACGAGAAACCGCCTCGCGCCTGTCAAAAAATATGCCGCTCTTTTTCGGCTCGCGTGAAAGCACGATGTTCTCCGCTACCGTAAACGAAGGCACAAGCATAAAGTGCTGGTGCACCATCCCCACGCCGCGGCCAATCGAAGCCTTAGGGGAAAAACGCCTCACCCTCTCGCCCTTGATGAACACCGTTCCGTCGGTCGGCTCCAAAATACCGTACAGTACGTTCATCAGCGTACTTTTTCCTGCACCGTTTTCCCCAACGAGCGCCAGCACCTCGCCCTGCTTCACGCCTAAGGTTACATTGTCGTTGGCAAGCACGCCTGGAAACTGCACGGATATGTTTTTTAGTTCCACCGCGTAATCGGATGCGCCATTCAAAATACATCCCCCCTGAACTCATGTGGTAAGATTAGGAATAATTACTGAGTATATAATATAGGAAATAATATATAAAGGAAGTTTTGGTATTTTTTGGATGCGTCGCAGCGCACAAGGAAAATATATTTTTCGATTCGGTCATCTTTTGATGGATTCTCCTTAAAAAAACGCGCGCAAGCGGCTTGGCCGCTTGCGCGAAATCGTTTCGTCCGTTAGGAGCGCGTCGTCTGTACGACGATCTCGCCGCTGATGATCTTTTGCTTGAGCGCCTCGACCTCGGCCTTGAGTTCATCGGATACCTGCTGCGTTACGCCCGCTTCGCCATAACCCACATCCACATAACCGGAGGCCATATCGGCAACCCATGTGGTGCCGCCCTTCCATGTGTCGTCGTTGATGAACGCGGCGATCGTGTCATAAACGGAATCGCCTACCTTTTTAATCATGGAGCAAACGATCGCGTCGGGGTTGATGTACTTCTGGTCGGAGTCTACGCCGATGGCGTATTTGCCCTGCTCGGCAGCGGCTTCAAATACACCCTCTCCAGTTTTACCCGCAACCTGGAACACCACGTCGCAGCCCTTGCCGTAAAGGGTGAGCGCACACTCTTTGCCCTTTGCGGGGTCTTCATAATCCCCGGCGTAGTTCACTTCCACGCCGCAGGCGGGGTTTGCGTACTGTGCGCCCTGCGTATAGCCCACCATGAAGTCGTTTATGGTATCGCCGTCCATGCCGCCAACCGCGCCGACTTTGCCGGTCTGGCTGAGCTTGCCCGCGATGTAGCCCACGAGGAAGGAGCCTTCGTTTTGTGCGTACTTGATGTTGTAAATGTTGGACACGCCCTCCACGGCTTCATCCACATAGATGAACTTGGTATCGGGCAGTTCAGGGGCAACTGCCCTGAGACCATCGGCAAACTGCCATCCCACAGCCACCACGAAATCGCAGGTTTCTGCGGCGTTTACAAGCTGCTGCTGGAACATCGATGCATCCTCTTTGCACTCGATGACCTTGCCCTGTACACCAAAATCGGTTACAAGCCTGTCCAAGCCCGCCTTAGCGGAATCGTAAAACGAACGGTCGCCAAGGCCGCCCGCCACCACGACAGCAACGCTGATGATGCCGTCGTCCTTCGGTCCGGGATTGCCTGCACAGCCCGCAAAAATGGCCGCAGACATCAAAATGACCAGAGCCAGGGAAAGAAGCTTTTTCATGTTTTCCTCCAAAAACTTTGAGATAAACTTTTGTTGCAAAACCTGTGTTTTCCGCATGCCGCCTACGCGGCAACGGAACTATTATACCCACAAAACCCCATTTATTCAATTCCCGCGTTGTATAATGTTACCTTCGGCTTCCTAAACATCTCCGATTGACAGATGCGGCATAAGGCTGTAATATACAGTTACTCCGAACACAACAATGAAATTTGTACAAAAACTCTTGGCGTCCAGCTAGGGCACGGTGATACCGGCCCGCAGGAAGGAGAACAGGCTTCATGTGGAAGTACATTCTTAAAAGGATCGGACTTGCCATCGTGACGGTGCTTATCATTATAACGATAACATTCTTCGCGATGAATGCGATCCCGGGTGGCCCTTTTGAAAAGGAAAAAGCGCCCGACCCCGCCGTTCGTGCCGTACTCGAGGCGCGTTATCACCTCGATAAACCCGTGGGTGAACAATTTATATACTACATTGAGGATATGCTGAAGGGCGATTTCGGTATTTCGCTCAAAACCGGCCGCGACATTGCGCAGACGATTGGCGAGACTTTTGCGATCTCTGCCAAACTCGGTGGCATGGCTGCAGCAGTGGCACTCGTTTTCGGCCTGATCTTCGGCGCCATTGCAGCGCTTACGCGTAACGGCCTCTTTGACAGGATCATCATTTTCTTCACAACGCTGTTCGTTTCCGTGCCAAGCTTCGTGCTTGCAACGCTGCTGCTTCTCGTTTTCTGCCTGAAGCTCAGCTGGTTCCCCGTGTGGAGCCCGGATAACCAAAGTTACGTTTTGCCAATTATTGCGCTCGCGCTCTACCCCATGAGCTACATTATAAGGCTGACAAAGTCCAGCATGCTTGACGTACTTGGGCAGGACTATATTCGTACCGCGCGCTCCAAGGGCGTTGCCGAGACCAAGGTTATTTTCAAGCACGCGCTCAAAAACGCGATGATCCCGGTTATCACCTACATGGGGCCGATGGTTGCTTACATCCTCACCGGCAGCCTCGTAGTGGAAACGGTGTTCACCATCGGCGGTCTTGGTTCAAAGTTCGTGTCCAGCATCACCAACCGCGATTATCCGATGATCATGGGCACCACGATCTTTCTCGCGGTGTTGATGGTTATCGCCACACTGATCAGCGATCTTATTTATAAGGTTGTTGATCCCAGGATAAGTTTTGAGTAAGGAGGCACAAGAGAATGAGTGAACCGGGCCAGATCCCCAAGAAACATCTGTTGAGCCTTCAGCTCGACCCTGCTATTTTTACCCCTGCGGATGCGTCCGAAAAGGAAACGCATGCGCAGATGCGCGAATCCACCACCTTCTTTAAGGATGGCATGCGCAAGCTTTTCAAAAATCCGCTTGCGGTGGGCAGCATCATCGTACTATTCCTGTTGATCGTCGTGATCGTTTTCGCGCCGATGGTCGTTCCCTATGGCTACGACGAAATGATTACCGTCAACGGCATTCGCGACAAGAGTGCAAAGAACCTTGGGCCTATGGAATATTCCAAGCTCGAGCAGCAGGCCATTGCGGAGGGTCAGGAACTTTTTCCGCATATTTTCGGCACCGACTCTTTGAGCCGCGACTACTTCATTCGCGTTGTTTACGGCGCGAGGGTATCGTTGGCTGTGGGCTTTTTTGCGAGCCTCATCGTGCTTGTGATCGGCCTGGTTTACGGCTCGATTTCCGGCTATGTGGGCGGCAAGGTAGACCTTATTATGATGCGCATCGTAGACATCATCTACTCGCTGCCTGATATGCTCATGATCATCCTTCTTTCCGTGGTGTTTGACGCGGTTTTGAAGGAAGCGCTCGTGGGCACGGTGCTTGAAAAGCTAGGCACCAACATGATAAGCCTGTTCGTGGTGTTCGGCCTTCTTTACTGGGTGGGTATGGCGCGCCTTGTGCGCGGCCAGATCCTCTCCATCAAAAAGAACGAATACGTGATTGCCGCACGCGCCCTTGGCGCAAAGGGCGGCAGGATTGTGAGAAAGCACATCCTGCCCAACTGCATGGGCGTTATCATCATCTCGACTGCGCTTCAGGTGCCTTCGGCCATCTTTACCGAAAGCTTTTTGAGCTTCGTGGGCCTTGGTGTACAGGCGCCCATGCCCAGCCTCGGTTCGCTTGCAAACGCTGCGCGTCAGGGCTTGCAGAGCTACCCCTCCAAACTCGTGTTCCCTGCAGCCTTCATTTGCCTGATCGTACTTGCCTTCAACCTTTTGGGCGACGGGCTGCGCGACGCGTTCGACCCCAAATTAAGGAAGTGATCGTATGAGCGAGAAAACATTGTTGCAGGTCAAAAACCTTCAGACCCAGTTCGACACCGATTCCGGCTGTGTCAAGGCTGTCAACGGTATTTCTTTCAACCTGGAAAAGGGCAAGGTGCTGGGCATCGTAGGCGAGTCGGGCTCAGGCAAGAGCGTTACCGCCTACTCAATCCTTCGCATCCTTGTGGATCCGGGCAAGGTCGCGGGCGGCGAAGTGTTGTTTGATGGCGAAGATGTTCTTAAATTCAACAGGCGCCGGATGCGAAGCTTCCGCGGCGAAAAAATAAGCATCATCTTCCAGGATCCCATGACGAGCCTTAACCCGGTTTACACCATCGGCAACCAGCTGATGGAAACCATTTTGCTGCACACCGACCGCAACCATGAGCAGGCGAAGGCACGCGCGGTTGAAATGCTCACCCTCGTAGGCGTAAACGATCCTCAAAAGCGCATCAATCAGTACCCGCACGAGCTTTCGGGCGGCATGCGCCAGCGCGTCATGATCGCCATGGCGCTCGCGTGTGAACCGGATATTTTGATTGCCGACGAGCCGACCACCGCGCTCGATGTGACCATTCAAGCGCAGATCCTCGAACTGATGCAGGATTTGCAAAAGAAAATGGGCATGGCGATCATCATGATTACGCATGACCTCGGCGTAATCGCCGATATGTGCGACGAGATCATCGTCATGTACGCCGGTCGCGTTTGCGAACGCGGTACCGCCGATGAAATTTTCTACAACCCCAAACATGAATACACCAAGGGGCTCATGCGCTCCATCCCCAAGCTTGGTATGGGACATGTTCGCCTGCAGCCAATCGGCGGTTCGCCCGTCGACCTTTTGAACCTGCCCAAGGGCTGCGCCTTCGCCTCGCGCTGCGACTGCGCCATGAAGGTATGCCTCAAAGAGCAGCCGGAGGAAATTTTTGTTGCCAAGGATCACCTCGCGGCCTGCTGGATGAACGTCAAGGCCGTTTACGACGAAGC
>JAEZGQ010000086.1 GCA_023416895.1 Bacillota bacterium
AGCTCTTGCGGTGCGCCGGACAAGGCCCGTACTTCTTTAACGCTTCGATGTGCGCTTTGGTTCCGTAGCCCTTGTTCGCCGCAAAACCATACTGCGGATAGAGCCTGTCGAGCTCCTTCATTGAACGGTCGCGCTCCACCTTTGCGAGAATGGAGGCTGCGGCGATCAAATAGCTGATGGCATCCCCATGGATGAGCGGCACCTGTTCGGCCTCAATAGAAAGTCCCTTCACCGCATCCACAAGAGCGACCCCGCAGGGAATTTCAAGCTTTTGAAACGCCCTTTGAAATGCAAGCTTTGTGGCATTTAAAATGTTAAGCTCGTCGATCTCAGCCTCGCTCGCGATGCCGACACCAAACGCCAAGGCATGTTGAAGAACCTGCGGGTACAGAGCCTCGCGCCGCGCTTCGGAGAGCTTCTTTGAGTCGTTTACACCTTCGATCAGCGGCTGTGGCGGTAAAATGACGCATGCGGCGTAAACCGGCCCCGCAAGGGGGCCGCGCCCGGCCTCATCCATCCCTGCGGGAAAAATCCCTTTTTCCCAATAAGGGCGTTCGGTTTGGGTCAAAACGTATAAGCGTACGCTTTCATTGCGCTTCGCCATCATTTTGCGCTCCCTCAAATAAATCCGGCTCCTCAAGGGTTACGCGTGCGATCTTGCAACCACGGTACTCGTCGAGCACAATGCGTGCGGCGCGCGCGTTGTCATACTCGCCGCCGCGCACTACAAAGCCGCGGCTCTTTGCCACCGCCGTAAGAAGCTCAGCGTCGTCCGTCTGCGATTCTATTTTTTTGTAGCGCTCCGTGAGCGCCTGCGGGCAAAGCTGCCTAAGGTCGCTCAACAGATGAAGCGCCAGCGTTTCCACATCCGTCACCTCGTCGTTGATGGAGCCGATGTAGGCAAGGTGCCTGGCAAGCGTTTCGTTTTCAAGCTTGGGCCACAAAAGCCCCGGCGTATCCATAAGCTCAAGGTAGGGCGTAATTTTCACCCACTGCTTTCCCTTGGTAACGCCCGGCTTATCCCCCGTCTGTGCGCGGTTGACGCCCGCGATGCGGTTGATGAAGGTGGATTTGCCGACGTTTGGGATGCCAACGATCATGGCGCGCACGGTTTTGTTCACGCCCTTCTCGCGCATCCTTTTTACCTTCTCGGCCGCCGCGTTTTCGATAAGCGCTATCGCAGCACCGCGCTTTTGCGGCGAGGTGGCCACAAAATCGACTGCCTTGATGCCTTCCTTTTTATAATGCTCTACCCAGCGCTTTGTGACCTCCGGCGAGGCGAGGTCGCTCTTGTTGAGCACAACCACCCTTTCCTTGCCGGTAAAAAGATCGTCAAAATCCGGATTGCGCGTGGCAAACGGCGCGCGCGCGTCCACAATTTCCACCACCACGTCGATGAGCTTTAAATTTTCCACAAGCATGCGGCGCGCCTTGGCCATATGCCCCGGGTACCATTGAATCAGCAATGCACTTCACCCTTTTTTCTATATTGAGAAGCCCCCGCGGCCGTTTCAAACCGGCGCCCGGGGGCTTTTGCTCTCAAGCTGAATACCTTATTTTTCTTCGATGCGCTCCACGATCTTGGCAGCCTTACCGGAAAGCTTACGCAGATAGAAGAGCTTCGCCCTGCGAACCTGACCGTGACGGAGTACTTCGATGCGGCCGATGCGGGGGCTGTTGTACGGGAAAGTACGCTCCACGCCTACGCCGTAGGAAATTCTGCGGACGGTAAAGGTCTTGCGGACGGCGCCACCCTGGATTTTGGTGACCACGCCTTCGAAGTTCTGGAGCCTCTCGCGCGTGCCTTCGATAACCTTCACAAATACGCGAACGGTATCGCCCACCTGAAGCCTCGGCAGGTCGGTACGGAGTTGTTCCTTTTCAAGTTCCCTAATGATGTCAGACATTTTTTGTCTTCTCCTTCCTCGTAGACGTTCTTGAAAGCTTCCGCTCACATTGGACCGTCCGTTGTCACAAGCGCCATTATAACATACGGTTTTTGCGTTTGCAAGGCGTTTATTGCCTTATTTTCCTTGGTTTTCGCCGTTTTTCACAGCTTCGAGAAACAGCCTGTCCGCCTTCGTCAGGCTGACGCCTTCCAAAAGCTCGGGGCGGTTTTTCAGCGTGATCAGAAGTGATTGTTCCCTGCGCCATCTCGCGATGGCGGCATGGTTGCCGTTCAAAAGCACCTCGGGTACTTTTTCGCCGCAAAATTCCGACGGACGGGTGTACTGTGGGTACTCCAAAAGCCCATCGGAAAAGGACTCGTCCATTGCGGATTCGTCGCTCCCCAACACACCCGGTATGAAGCGCGACATGCAGTCAATCACGACCATGGCCGCAAGCTCACCGCCTGTTAGTACATAGTCGCCGATGGATACTTCGCGGTGCATCTTCCCCATCACGCGTTCGTCGATGCCCTCGTAATGCCCGCACAAAAAAAGAAGCCTTTCCTTTTGCGCAAGCTCCTGCGCGAGCGCAACGCTGAGAGTTTCGCCGCGCGGCGTTAACACCACGCGGTAAGCTTCTGCGTTTTCATCCACCGCGTCGAGGCACGAAAAAATCGGCTGGGGCATCATCACCATGCCTGCTCCGCCGCCAAATGGGTAATCGTCGGTGTTTTTGTGCTTGCTCTGAGAATAATCGCGGATGTTGTGCACAGAAAACTCCAAAATCCCTTTTTGGGCGGCGCGCCCGAGCATGCTCGTGCCGAGTACCGGCGTGAACATTTCCGGAAACAGCGTTAAGACGTCAATCCTCAAAAAGGCCGACCTCCTCGAGCACGTCGCTTGCAAGGACGATTTTTTTCTCAAAAACGTCCACGCTCTTCAAAAGCTTTTTGAGCGCCGGCACCATCAGCACCTTTTCGCCGCGGATCACGTAAACGTCCGCCGCGCCATTTTGGAGCACTTCCTCGAGCTTGCCATAAAACGCCCCGTCGGTGCCGAACACCTCGCAGCCGATGATGTCGGTCACGAAATACTGCCCCTCGGGAAGCTTTACGGCGTGCGCGCGATCCACGCACAAATAAACGTCGCGCAAAAGCGCGGCGTCCTCGCGCGTATCGATGCCTCCAAGGTGCACATACACCTCTTTGTCGCCGCGTACGCTTTCGCACGCCACCGAAACGCTCTCATAGCCGTCCTTTCGCTCAAGATATGCTTCCTTGAGCGAAGAAAAACGGGAAAGGTCGTCGGTAAGCGGCAAAAGCTTTACGGTGCCTTTTACGCCGTGGGGCGTTAAAATAAGGCCCACGCGCAGATAGTCGGATTGCTTCGTCACACGATCTCCACGATGTACTTACGGTTTTCCTTGACGGAGGCAGCCTTCACAACGGTGCGGATGGCTTTGGCGATGCGCCCCTGCTTGCCGATGACCTTGCCCATATCTTCGGGGGCAACGGAAAGCTCCAGGATCACGGCGTTTTCGCCTTCCTTTTCCACAACCTTCACCTCGTCGGGCTTATCCACGAGATTCATTGCGATAAAACGAACCAGTTCTCCCATGGTACCCCTCCTGCTTATGAAATAAGCTCCATGTTATTGCAGCGCGCCGGACTTCTTAAGAAGCGCACGCACGGTGTCGGTGGGCTGAGCGCCGCTCTTTACCCAGTAGCAAGCGCGGTCGTTATCGACCTTAAGCTCGGCGGGGTCGGTCAGCGGGTTGTAGTAACCGATTTCTTCCACGAAAGCGCCGTTGCGCGGGGCGCGGGAATCCGCAACCACGATGCGGTAAAAGGGACTTTTCTTTGCGCCCATCCTGCGCAGCCTGATCTTCAACATTGTTTGTTCCTCCTGAAACTTCTCTTGGTTTGAACTTTTTTATCGAAAACGGTCGCCCGTTATCGTCAGAACCCAAAGGGGAAACGCTTTTTCCCTTTTTTGAACCTGCCGCCTGAAAACTGCTTCATGAGCTTGCGGGACGCCTCAAACTGGTTCAAAAGGCGGTTGACCTCCTGAATGGTGGTACCGCTCCCCTTTGCAACGCGCTTTTTACGGCTGGCGTTCAAAAGCTCGGGTTTGCGGCGCTCCTGCGGCGTCATGGAGCGGATGATGGCGACCATGCGGTTGGTCTGCTTTTCGTCGATCTGCATATTGCCAAGCTTGCTCGCGTCGATGCCCGGCATCATGGCAAGCATATCCTGCATGGAGCCCATGTTTTTCATTTGTTCGAACTGCTCGGCAAAATCCTCAAGCGTGAAATCGTCGTTTCGAAGCTTTGCCTCAAGCTCGATCGCCTTTTTTTCGTCGAACGCGCTTTGCGCTTTTTCGATGAGGGTAAGCACGTCGCCCATGCCGAGAATGCGCGAGGCCATACGATCCGGGTGAAAAGGCTCGATGTCGGTGAGCTTTTCGCCTACGCCGCAGAACTTGATGGGCTTCCCAGTTACCGCACGCACACTCAGTGCCGCGCCGCCCCTCGTATCGCCGTCGAGCTTGGTGATGATAACGCCCGTAAGCTCAAGCTTTTCGTTAAAGCTCTTGGCGACGTTTACGGCATCCTGACCGGTCATGGCATCCACCACAAGCAATATCTCAGCCGGATTCAAAAGGCTTTTTAAAGAGGCAACCTCGTCCATCATCTGCTCGTCGATGTGGAGCCTGCCTGCGGTATCCACGATCACAAGGTCGTGCATGTTCTTTTTCGCGTGCTCCACGGCGAGCCTTGCCGTTTCCACAGGGTCGTTCTGGCCGCGCTCAAACACGGGGATTCCGAGCTTTTCGCCCACTACCTGAAGCTGCTTTACGGCGGCGGGCCTATAAATATCGCACGCCACAAGAAGCGGTGTTTTGGAATACTGCTTTTTCAAATACGCGGCAAGCTTACCAGCCATTGTGGTTTTTCCCGCGCCCTGAAGGCCAGCGAGAAGCACAACCGCAGGTGTACGGGAGCCAAACTCAAGCTTGGCGTTCGCGCCACCCATGAGCGAGGTAAGTTCTTCATTTACGATCTTTATGACCTGCTGCCCCGGGGTCAGGCTTTCAAGCACTTCGCTGCCCACGGCGCGCTCTGTAACGGTATTGACAAAGTTCTTTACGACCGTAAAGTTGACATCCGCTTCCAACAGCGCAAGCTTTACCTCGCGCATGGCCTCGCGTACGTCTTTATCGTTAAGCTTTCCCTTGCCGGAAAGCTTTTTGAACACATTTTGTAGTTTTGAGGCAAGCCCTTCAAACGCCATAGTTATTGCTCTCCTCGCAAAGCTCCTTTAAGCTGTTCATCCGTTCACAAAGCATTTCCCTTTCCTGCACCGGCAAACCCGGCAAAGCTTTGGAAACCGACTCTTCAAGCGCCCTTACGGCAGCTTTTACGGCCTCGTTGCGGTGAAAAAAGCCAAGCTTTTCTTCCGCCTCCGTAAGCTCCTTTTCGGCGCGCACAAGCGCATCCCTCACGCCTTGGCGCGTAATGCCCTCGCGCTCGGCGATTTCAAACAAGGAGCAGTCCTCATAGAGATGCTGCTCCATGAGCGTACGCTGCCTTACGGTAAGCATCGCCCCGTAAAGATCCAAAAGGCAGCATAAATACGTGTGTTTTTCCATTTTCCTGCCCGCCTTTTTGAAAGCACTGTAAAGGTTTACACCTTTACACTCTTGCTATTATATGCGTTTTCGCAAGGAAGTCAAGCATTTTCTCGCGCAAAAAACGCAAAGCGACCCGAAGGCCGCTTCGAGGTTGTCAAAAAAACTTTGGAGGTTCGGGGGCCGCAGCCTCCGGAGGCTTCCAACCGCCGCCGGCGACATGCGCGGTGGCTGCGCAAGGCCTTGCGCAGCGAGGGTTTCCGCTCAGGAATGGCCGACCGTGCCGTAGGCAAAGGGCGTTCCTGTAAATCTCAAAAAAGTGGCGTTCGCCACTTTTTTGACACTCTGAAAGCGGCCCGAAGGCCGCTTCTCAAACTTAAAAGATGCTTACTCCTTGTCGCCATACTCGGCGGAATAGTTGATGAAGCCATCCTTCGCGTCCATCCAAAGACGCTCCATGTTATAATACGCCCTCTCATCGGGCTGGAATATATGAACCAAAATGTCCGAAAAGTCAAGAACAATCCAACGTCCTTCCGGATAGCCTTCCCTGCGCCTGAGTTCAAGGCCAAGCTCGGGAGCCTTTTCATCCAACTCGTCACACAGGGTTTTCACATGGGGTACGGCGCGGCCGCTGCAGATTACAAACCAGTCCGCAACAATGGTTTTGTCTGCCACGTAAAGCGCCATGATGTCGGACGCCTTTTTGTTGTCGAGCACTTTGCAGATGTTGAGCACTTTTTCCTTTAACGCTTCGTTCAATGTAACGCCTCCTTGTTTTTGATATCGTGATGAATCAGATATTCCCTGGCCTCAAAAATGCAAGGGTCTATCGCTTTTCCCTTTTCCTTAAGGTGCTTGATTCCGTAATCCATACAGGCTAGCACGCCTTCGTTTAAGCCGCGCATCGCCTCCGCGCGGAGCTCCTCCACGCCGCAAAAGTTTCTGGTGGGCTCGATTTTGTCCGCAACGTAAGTGATTTTTTCGAGCACGCTCATGCCTTGCGAGCAAACCGTGTGGTTGGCGATGGCCATAAGCACTTCGGGGTCGGAAACACCGTAATCCTCGCGCGCCACCTCTGCGCCGATGGCTCCGTGCAAAATGCCCGGCGACGTTTTCGAATACCCCATGGGACTTACCTCAAAGCGCTTGAGATATCGAGCCATTTGCTCTTTTGAAACCTTTGCGCAATCATGCAGCAGCGCCGCAAGCCGTGCCTTTTCCCCCTCCGCACCGTAACGTTGCGCAAGAAGCACTGCGGCGCGCACTGTACCCATGGTATGAGCATATCTTTCTTCATTCAACGCGGCCCTAAGCTTTTCCTGCTTGAGGCGAACATCCGCAGGGAGATACAGCCCGTTTTCATAAAGATAGCGCTCTGCCCCTTCGGGCAGCATGCCGCTTACGCTCTTTGCCGCGTACACGCGGTTTCGTATTTCCGTAGAAGAAAGCTCGGGGCCGCTTGTTTTTGACAAAAGCACCCGCGCACCGTACCGCGCATTGAGGCTTTCTGTGGCGTTTTTTACATCGAACGGCTCGCCGCCGCGCGCGAAGCCCACAAACACGACCGATTTTAGAAGCTCCTCCGCCCTATACCAATTGGGGAGGTCGCAAAGCATATCCGCTCCGACGATGCAAAAAAGCTCCGCTCCCGGATAAGCTTTGTACAGCTGCTGCACCGTATCATAGGTGTAGCTTTTCCCTTCCCTCTCAAGTTCAATGCCACTCGCTTCGATTCCCGCTTCTTCAGCAAGGCCGCATTCAAGCATTTTTAAGCGCTCCGAAGCGCTCACATGAAAGGCGATCTGTTTGTGCGGCGGATCCGCCGCCACAATAAGAAGCACCTTATCAAGTGAAAACTCCGTAAGCGCCTGCCGCGCGATGGCAATATGTCCGCAGTGAACGGGGTTGAAGCTGCCGCCCAAAAAACCGATGCGCATGGATTCTCCACAACTTGAATGTCCGCTGTCATTTTTTGACATTATACACCAAAGTAGGCAACTTTGGAAACCGCTGTATAGTTTGCACCGATCTGACAAAACTATAACCGGAGGTGTTGTTCGACTATGAAGCAAAACCGAAAAATCATCGCTTATTATAAACGCAGGCTTTACGGTGGACGCAACGCGTTTGCGCGCGGGGTGGACTTTTTTGCGCTTCGCGCCATTACACTGGCCGCATGCTACCTTTGGTTTTCCACCGTAGTGCAAAACACCGTGATGGCGCTTTTGCTAAGCGCTACCGCACTTATCACCATATCCGTAGCGGTAGAGCTCTACAAGAGCATTCGCCTTGACAAGTTTATCGCTCGCGAGCGCGCTGCCATGCGCGATAAAATGTTTGGAAAGCGGCTTTGTATGATGCCACGCGAGGAGTTTTTGCAGCTTGTGCAGGCATGCGTGCGCGAATCGCCCGAAAAATACGGTGCGAGCTGCCTTGTTTACCCGCTACAGCAAGCATCGCCCGCAAACGCGGATACGGTTTTAAGCGCCTACCGCGCCGCAAAAAAGCGCGGCTGCAACGCGGCGGTCATCTTCTCGGCATCGGGCGCATCGCGCGACGCGGAGGAGCTTTTGGAGCAGTATACCGATACGGACATCCGCTTTGAGCCGGTTTCCTCGCTGATCGCGCAAGGCGATAAGCTCAACCTTCTGCCCGATGAAGCCGCCGTGAACGCCCAAATCCTTTCCACCATTGAAGCAGAAAAGAAAAGGCGCCTCCGGCTTGCCGCAAGGCCTTTCCAGCCGGGACGCACAAAACGCTATATTCTTGTGGCGGCTGCGCTCTTCGTTGCGTCGTTTTTCGTAAAGCACACCCTATATTACCGGCTCTTGAGCGCCGCGTGCGTAAGCTTCGGCGCCATCGCTTGGTGGCTCAACACCCTCTCCGTCAACAAAAGTCAGCTGCGCCGTTAAGTTCGCCTCGGCAACTGGATGCGCGGGTTTTCATGGTTTTTGCGGTAAAGCACGATCTTTCTCCCAATGCTTTGCACAGGCTCGGCGCGAAGCGCGGGCGCAAGCGTACTAAGCGCCTCCTTCGCGTCGATTCCCGCACTTTCAAGCACCGTAAGCTTGATAAGCTCACGCGCCTCAAGTGCAAGGTCAAGCTGGGCGATGAGTTCTTCGCCGATGCCGGCCTTGCCGATTTGGAAAATAGGCTCTACTGTATTGGCCATGGAACGAAGCGCCGCGCGCTGTTTGCTTGTAAGCATAAAATCTTCTCCCGCTATTCTACAAAATCAAATTCCCATTCGCCCATGCGCACGGTGCTTTCTTCCGTGGCACCCTTGTCGCGCAGTGCCTGAATGATGCCTTCCTTGACGAGGAACTGCTGGAAGCGGCGCATGGAAGCGTCGTCGTCGGCATAGGTGGTATCCAAAAGATACTCGATGGTGCCACCCGAAACCACAAACACACCGTCTTCGACCGTAATTTCAAAGCCGGGCTCGTATTTTTGCTTCTGCTCCATTTCTTCTTCTTCAAACTCGAAGACCTTGGGCAAAACCATAAGCGTTTTTGTAATTTCGTCGAGCAGCGCGTCAAAACCGCTGACCGTCGCCGCGGAAACCGGAAACACCTTTACACCTTCTTTTTCAAGCGCTCCTCTGAAGATTTCAAGGTTTTCCTCTGCGCCGGTAATATCCATTTTGTTCGCAGCAACGATTTGCGGTAGCGCTGCAAGGCGTTCGCTGTATTTTTTAAGCTCTTCGTTGATCTGGCGGTAATCCTCCAAGGGGTCTCTCCCCTCGCAACCGGAAACGTCCACCACATGTACGAGCATGCGCGTACGTTCCACATGCCTTAAAAAGTCATGCCCAAGCCCGGCGCCTTCCGCCGCCCCCTCGATAAGCCCAGGAATGTCCGCTAGCACGAAGGTACTTTCGTAGCGCTTTACAACGCCCAAGTTCGGCGTGAGCGTGGTGAAGTGATAGTTCGCTATTTTGGGGCGCGCGCTCGTAAGCACGGAAAGTATGGTGGACTTTCCAACATTGGGTAGGCCAATCAGCCCAACGTCCGCAATGGTTTTGAGTTCAAGCTCCACCTCGTGCTCGAGGGTTTTCTGCCCGGGCTGCGAAAAGCGTGGCGCCTGCCTTGTGGGCGTGGCAAAATGCGCGTTGCCCTTGCCGCCCCTGCCGCCGTGAAGCACGATTTTGCTTTTTCCGGGCAGGTTCAAATCCGCAACGACGCGGCCCGTATCAAGGTCGCGCACCAGCGTGCCGACCGGCACCTTGATGACGATGTCCGCACCGGTTTTGCCGCTTGATAGCCGCGCGCTGCCATTTTCGCCGTTTTGCGCAAAAAAGTGGCGTTGGTACTTAAAGTCAAGGAGCGTGCTCATGTTTCCGTCGGCCATGAACACGACGCTTCCGCCCCGGCCGCCGTTGCCGCCATCCGGCCCGCCTTTTGCAACGTACTTTTCGCGGTGGAACGAAACACTTCCGTTGCCGCCGTCGCCCGATTTAATGATGATTTTCGCCTTATCTACGTATTGCATTTATTCCGTCTTTCCGTTCAAAAAATAAGTACAGCATTCGCTTATGGTACAGGTGGAACACTTTGGGTTACGCGCCGCGCATACGCGTCTGCCGTGGAAGATCAAATAATGGTGCGCAATGGACCATTGCTCCTTCGGAATCGCCTTCATCAGCTGCTCCTCGGTATGGAGCACGTCCTTAGCGTTTGCAAAGCCGATGCGGTTTGCCACGCGGAACACATGCGTGTCCACCGCGATGGCAGGCGTTTGAAAGGCGTTTGAAACCACCACGTTGGCGGTTTTTCTCCCTACGCCGGGCAGCTTCATGAGCGTATCGCGATCGTGCGGCACTTCGCCGCCGTATTGCTCCACCAAAAGCCTGCATGTTTCAAGGATGTGCTTTGCTTTGGTTTTGTATAACCCGCAACCCTTGATGTAAGGGATCAGATCGTCCTCCGTGAGTGCGGCGATGGCCTGCGGCGTGCCGTAGAGCGGAAAAAGCACGGAGGTGCATTTGTTCACCTGCTTGTCCGTACATTGGGCGCTGAGCATGGTGGCGATCAAAAGCTCGAATGCGTTTGAAAAATCGAGCTGAGGTGCCGCATCCGGGTAGGCTTGCGCCAAAATCGCAAGCGCACGGCTCAACCTTTCCTGTTTTTCTTTTGCACGCTCCCGCAAGGCAACCTCCCCTTTCGCACAAAAACGGAGCTTTTTTTGAAACAAGCGCAATTTATTATATACGCTCGCGCAAAGGCGTGCAAGAAAATTAAGCCTTTTGTGCGAACGCGCACGAAAAAGCCTCCGTGTTGAAAGCCTGCGGTTTATTTTTTGTTCATCATGCCGCCAAGCATTTGCGCCATCATCATGGGGTCCATTTTTCCCTTGCCCCCCTGCATGCCGCCAAGCGCGTTCATCATTTGCATCATCTGCATAAGATTGTTGTTTCCGCCCATTCCCATAAAATTGGGCATGGCGTTGTTCGCACCGCCAAAATTCGGGATGTTGTTGTTTACGCTTCCGAAATTTGGAATGTTGTTGTTTACGTTTCCAAAGTTTGGAAGCTGAAAACCCGCCGGTTCGCTTTGCGGCGCGTTATGCGGCTCCGGCGGCCGCTCGGTGCGTGCAGGTAGCTGAATGCCCAGCTGCTGCGCGATATGCGCGCGCTCAGCCGGTGCAACAAACGGTTCCATCGCCATCAAATATTGCCGCGCGCGCTCCGCACCCTGCTCGGCGCGTATTCTTTTTGCCATAACAAGCGCGGGCGAGCCACCTTGGTTGGGGTTGTTTTGTGTGTTGCCGCTTTGCCTGGGCGGCACAGTGTTTGGCGCAATCCTCTGCATAGGCTCTCCCCCGTATCAAATTCTAATGTATTGTATGCAAGCAGGGCACCGGATGAACCGCCATGCCGCACGCCGTTTCAGCAGGGATTGTGAGTTTTTAAAGAGTTTACTGTGAAAAGAGCGCTTGTTCCACTTCTATGCGGACGCGCATAGAAATGATGTGGAGGTGGTTGCACGATGAAACGCACCCTGAAAGGGAGCAAAACAGGCGGCAATGCGCAAAAGCCCCCGATGGATTATGAGCAAGCCGCGCGCATGGCACAAAACCTTGATCAGGAAACCATAGGCAACATTCAGGACACCGTAAACAAGTACAGCGGCAAAAGTCAAGGCGAGCTTTTGCAGGAGCTGAAAAATTACAAAAAAGCGGGCATGATGGACGAACGGGAGCTAAACAACGTCGCCCAAAAGCTGATGCCCATGCTGACGCCTGAACAGCAAAGAAGGCTTTTTGATGTGATGGGCCAACTAAAAAAATAACCGTGGGAGCGAAAGGTGTAAAGAAGGTGCCGATGTGTGTTCGGCATGAAAAAAGCGGCATTGTCGCCGCTTTGATTTATTAAAAGAGTGTCTGTTGTCACTTTTTTGAGGATTGCAGGAATCGCCTAAGAAGGCACGAAGATCAAGTGTCCGAAGCGTCTCCCGCGAGGGCTGCGCTCCGCATGGTAGGCGCTCCCTGAGAAGAAAGCCTTGCTTTGCAAGGCTTTGCGCGAGTGCCACACATGTCGCTTCTCGCAAGTGGCTGCGACCCCAATCCCCTAGAAGTTTGGACAAAATTTAAAGCGGCATTGCTGCCGCTTTAAATTGTACTTTTAAAACCGATACGGCTTATTCCAAAAAGTCCCGCAGTTTTTTGCTTCTGGAGGGGTGGCGAAGCTTGCGCAGCGCCTTGGCCTCGATCTGGCGGATGCGCTCGCGGGTAACGTTGAACTCACGGCCTACTTCCTCAAGCGTGCGCGCCTTGCCGTCGTCAAGCCCGAAGCGGAGCCTCAAAACCTTTTCCTCTCGCGGAGTGAGCGTATCAAGCACTTCCATGAGCTGCTCCTTCAAAAGCATGAACGCGGCGACCTCGGCAGGCGCTGGCGCATCGTCGTCCGGGATGAAGTCGCCAAGGTGGCTGTCTTCCTCCTCGCCGATGGGGGTTTCAAGTGAAACCGGTTCCTGCGCAACCTTGATGATCTCGCGTACCTTTTCCTCGCTGATGCCCATTTCACGGGCAATCTCATCGGGCCGCGGTTCGCGCCCGTATTCCTGCAAAAGCTGGCGGTTTACGCGGATGAGCTTATTGATGGTTTCTACCATGTGCACGGGGATGCGAATGGTACGCGCCTGATCGGCAATGGCGCGGGTGATGGCTTGCCTAATCCACCATGTGGCATAGGTTGAAAACTTGTAACCCTTACGGTAGTCGAACTTTTCGACGGCTTTAATTAGGCCCAAGTTCCCTTCCTGAATCAGGTCAAGAAACAGCATGCCCCTTCCGACGTAACGCTTGGCGACAGAAACCACAAGACGCAGATTGGCCTCCGCAAGCTGACGCTTGGCGTTTTGATCGCCGTCGGCCATACGCTGCGCGATTTCGATCTCCTCCGTGGCGTTCAAAAGCGGCACCTTGCCGATTTCCTTCAGGTACATGCGGACAGGGTCGTCGATGGCAACGCCCTCGTCAGGCGTGGCGACGCTTTCGATTTCCGCAAGATCCTCCGTGATGTCCTCGGCGATGTCGATGTCTTCCACGACGTCAATGTTGAGCGCCTCAAACTTGTCGTAAATGCGCTCGATCTGCTCGGTATCAAGATCGAGTTCGTCAAGGGTGTCCATGACCTCTTTGTAGGTCAAAACGCCCTTGTTTTTGCCGTGTTCCAAAAGCTCTTCTATTTTTTTTGCTTGGGGTTCCTTGTTTTCCAAAGCTGCCCCTCCTTGCTGAATTTTTCTATGTGTAACGACCACCGGCCGTGCAAAACGGT
The DNA here is from genome assembly GCA_023416895.1 of Bacillota bacterium. Taxonomy (GTDB): domain Bacteria; phylum Bacillota; class Clostridia; order Christensenellales; family CAG-138; genus UBA7707. The sequence continues at coordinate 13,300 of JAEZGQ010000086.1, forward strand.
TTAACTAGGTTCTTTTGAGCTTCCTTTGCAGGTGCTTTACTTCTTCAAGCGCCTCCGTGCCCGCCGCGCCCGAATTGTAGCTGGCATTGAGTTCGGAAATACGCTCCGTCAGCGCTTCCATGAGAAGCGCCGCAATACAGTCGCTCGCGGTTTTCTTGGGATCAACGACTGCGGCTTCTTCGGCAAGCGCCGCCATAACAGCCTCGGCAGTTTCCGGCTCGCAGCGCGCAATCATCAGTTCAAGCGGCGGCTTATCGTTTTCCATATACGCAACCAAAAGCTCGTCCGCAAACCGCTGGTCATCCGGTACCGAAAACTTGAGGCCCTCCTCCGCCATTTTCTCCGCAGCAAAAAAAGCTGTTTCTTTGGAGTTTAACATGCAGGCAAGCAGCATACGCTCCGATTTCCTGCGTTTTCCTTCATTTTCCTCCGTTTTTTTAATTCTAGTATTCCGATTTTTACCAATGCTATTCTGTGGCGCGGCGTCCGCCATGGAGCATTGCGCCTTGATAGAAGCAGGGTTTAAGCCGGTTTTTCGAACAATAAGCGGCACATACCGCTCCTGCTCCACAGGCTGGAGCGCGCCAACAAACGCGCACGCTTTTTTGGCGTAGCCCTCTCGCCCGTCCTCGGTGCTGAAGTCGAACTCCTTTGCCATAAACTCAAGCTTAAATTGATTGAGCGTCATGGCGGAATCCCGAAGGGTTAAAAATGCATCGCGCCCAAACCTTTTGATGTAGTCGTCCGGGTCGAGCTCGTTGGGCACTGTGATGATTTTCACATCAAGCCCTTCCGCAGCAAGGATGTCCATACCGCGAATCGTGGCGTTCTGCCCGGCGGCATCCCCATCGTAGCAGATGTACACGCGGCTCACATACCGCTTCAAAAGCCGTGCCTGCTGCACCGTAAGCGCTGTGCCAAGCGATGCTACCGCGTTTTCCACACCGCCTTTAAAAAGACTGATCACATCCATATACCCTTCGACCATGATCAAGTCCGCAAGCTGCTTTCCCTTTTGCATGTTGAGCGCGTAAAGGTTTTGCCGCTTGTTGTAAATGGGCGTGTCACCGGTGTTGATGTATTTGGGCGTTTCGTTTTTCATGGTGCGCGCGCCAAACGCAATCACGCGCCCGTTGGTGGCGATGATGGGGAAAATTACGCGGTCACGGAAAGCGTCATAACAGGAACCCTTGTTTTTCCCCTGCACGGCAAGACCGGCACTGATAAGCTCCTCCTGCGTAAACCCTTTTTCCGCAAGATACGGCTTGAGGTTTTCCCATCCCGGCGGCGCATAGCCGATGCCGAATTTTTTTGCGGTAGCGCCGTCGATGCCGCGCTTTAAAAGGTAGTTTCGCGCCTGCTCACCCTCCGGCGATAGAAGCTTTGTGTGGTAGTAGCGCGCCGCTTCCACGCAAGCGGCATATAGCCGCTCCTTATGCGCGCGCTCCTTTTGGAGCTTTTCGTCGTTGATCGCCTCGGGAAGCTCCATGTTGGCGCGCTGCGCCAAATGTTTAATGGCCTCCGCATACGGCAGCTTTTCCACTTCCATCACAAACTGGATCGCACTGCCCCCCGCATGGCAGCCAAAACAGTAATATAGCTGCTTGTCCGCATCCACGGAAAAAGAAGGCGTTTTTTCGTTGTGGAAGGGGCAGCAGCCCCACATGCGCCTTCCCTTGGGTTTGAGGGAAACATATTCAGATACCAGAGATACGATGTCGCTTTTGGATAGAAGCTCGTTCATCCACGCGTCAGGAAACAAAGCCATTGTAAAAGCCCCTTTCCGCAAGTCTTGTTTTTTCGACGCATAGACAAAAAATCCTTCCTTGTGACAAAAAACTTCACGTTTTATTGCCACTCTGAAGGCACGAACAGCCTTTGATAGTCTTTGATGGCATAGCGGTCGGTCATGCAGGCAATATAATCCGCCGCAACACGCTCCTCGCCATCCTCGGAAATGTTCTTTTTGAACTCATCGGGCAGAAGCTCAATGTGGCCTTTATAATAAAGGTAAAGCTGCTCGATTACATGCATTCCCTTGGTTTCCTCGCGCTTTGCGACGGGGTTGAGATAAACATGAGAAAACATAAAGTCCCGAAGCTTGTCGAATTCGCAGCTCACAGTCTCCGACATGCGCACATAAGGCTTATCGAAGCTTGCGGAAAGAACATCGAGGATCATGGCGTTGATGCGGTTGCCGTGTGTGCCGCCAAGCACCTCAACGCAGCTTTTCGGTAGCTCTTCGGCGTTTAGCACACCCGCACGAACAGCGTCGTCGATGTCGTGGTTGATGTAGGCGATGCGGTCGGCAAGGCTTACCACCGAGCCTTCGAGCGTAGCTGGGGTACCGCTTTTTTTGTGGTGCAAAATACCATCGCGCACCTCAAAGGTAAGGTTGAGCCCCGTACCGTTTTCAAGCTTTTCCACCTGCCTGAGGCTTTGCACATTGTGTTCAAAGCCGCCCGGCACAAGATCGTTTAGCACAGCCTCCCCCGCGTGACCAAACGGCGTATGCCCAAGGTCATGCCCAAGCACGATGGCCTCGGTCAAGTCTTCATTGAGCCGAAGCGCTCGCGCGATGGTTCGCGCGATTTGGTTTACCTCGAGCGTATGTGTAAGGCGAGTGCGGTAATGGTCACCCATGGGCGATAGAAACACCTGTGTTTTATGCTTAAGACGGCGGAAGGATTTGCAGTGGATGATGCGGTCGCGATCACGCACGAACGCGGTACGCACAGGGCACGGCGCAAGCTCGTATTCCCTTCCCCGCGTATTGACGCTGAGCATCGCATATTTGGAAAGCGTTTGCCGCTCAAGCTCTTCGACATGACGCCGGAAGCTGTCGTCCACCATGAGGTTTCCCCCTTTTTTTGAATCACTACTTACGTTTGCAAACATTCTTCACGACTTAAAAAAATCCTCTTTTGCGCAACTTGTTTTTAAATCAAAAAAAGATAACAGGCGATTTGACAACAACAATCCCCCGGCTATGCCGGGGGATTGTTGTTAAGCGGTTTAGCGCCGATTGATCACTTAGTTGTTCTTGATCTTTGCCTGCGCCGCGGCGAGCCTTGCGATGGGCACGCGGAAGGGCGAGCAGGAAACGTAGTTGAGGCCGGTCTTGTGGCAGAACTCGATGGACGATGGGTCGCCGCCGTGTTCGCCGCAGATGCCGAGCTTGATGTTGGGGCGGGTCTGTTTGCCAAGATCCACAGCCATCTTCACAAGCTTGCCCACACCGACCTGATCGAGCCTCGCAAACGGGTCGGACTCGTAGATCTTCTTGTCGTAGTAAGCGCCGAGGAACTTCGCGGCGTCGTCGCGGCTGAAGCCAAACGTCATCTGCGTAAGGTCGTTGGTACCGAAGGAGAAGAACTCCGCCTCGGTGGCGATTTCGTCGGCGGTAAGAGCCGCGCGCGGAATCTCGATCATGGTGCCTACGAGGTACGGAATTTCAACGTCGCGCTCCGCCATAACCTTCTTGGCCGTATCTACAACGGTGGCCTTCACATAGGCAAGCTCTTTCACTTCGCCCACGAGCGGGATCATAATTTCAGGAATTACCGAGAAGCCGGTTTCCTTGCGCACGTTGATGGCGGCCTCAATGATGGCGCGGGTCTGCATTTCCGCGATTTCGGGGTAAGAAACCGCAAGGCGGCAGCCGCGGTGGCCCATCATGGGGTTGAACTCATGGAGCTCATCCACGGTGGCGCGCAGCTCTTCAAACGTAAGGCCCATTTCCTTTGCGAGGGCAGCGATTTCCTCATCTTTGTGGGGCAGGAACTCATGGAGCGGGGGATCAAGCAGGCGGATGGTAACCGGGAATTCGCCCATCGCCTTGTAGATGCCTTCAAAGTCGCTCCTCTGCATGGGCAAAAGCTTTTCAAGCGCTACCCTGCGCTCCGCCTCGGTCTTGGACACGATCATCTGACGCACGGCCGGAATGCGGTCTTCCTCAAAGAACATATGCTCGGTGCGGCACAGGCCAATGCCCTCCGCGCCAAACTTAATGGCCTGCTGTGCGTCGCGCGGATTGTCTGCATTGGCACGCACCTTAAGGGTACGAATGCCGTCGGCCCAGCCCATGATGCGGCCGAATTCGCCGCTGATGGAAGCTTCTACCGTGGGAAGGGCTTCGCCGTAGATGTTGCCGGTGGAACCGTCGAGCGAAATATAATCGCCCTCCTTATATACACGGTCGCCGAGCGTGAAGCACTTCTTTTCCTCGTCCATCTTGATCTCGCCGCAGCCGGATACACAGCAGGTACCCATGCCACGCGCCACAACCGCCGCGTGAGAGGTCATGCCGCCGCGAACGGTGAGGATGCCCTGAGAATGGAACATGCCTTCGATGTCTTCGGGGCTGGTTTCAAGGCGTACAAGTACGACCTTTTCGCCGCGCAGCGCCCATTCGGTCGCATCTTCGGCGGTAAATACGATTTTGCCGCAGGCAGCGCCAGGCGAAGCGGGAAGCGCCTTGCCGACGGGCTTGGCGGCTTTAAGCGCCTTAGCATCAAACTGCGGGTGCAAGAGCGCGTCGAGCTGCTTCGGATCGATCATTTTTACGGCATCGATTTCGGAAATCATGCCCTCATCCACAAGATCGCAGGCGATCTTGAGAGCGGCGGCGGCGGTGCGCTTGCCGTTTCTGGTTTGGAGCATGTAAAGCTTGCGGTCTTCGATGGTGAATTCCATGTCCTGCATGTCGCGGTAGTGCTTTTCGAGCTTGCCGCAGATTTCAACGAACTGCGCGTAAGCTTCGGGCATCACCTTTTCAAGCTGGTCGATGGTCTGCGGCGTGCGAACGCCGGCCACGACGTCTTCGCCCTGAGCGTTGATAAGGAATTCGCCGAAAAGCTTGTTTTCGCCGGTGGCGGGGTTACGGGTGAACGCAACGCCGGTGCCGGAGTTGTCGCCGGTGTTGCCGAATACCATCATCTGTACGTTAACGGCGGTACCCCAAGAACTCGGGATATCGTTCATTCGCCTGTAGTAAATGGCGCGCGGATTGTTCCAGCTGCGGAACACCGCTTTGATCGCGCCCATGAGCTGCTCTTTCGGGTCGGAGGGGAAATCGGTCCCAAGTTTGGCCTTATATTCGGCCTTGAACTGCTCGGCAAGCTGCTTAAGGTCGTTGGCGTTAAGCTCGGTATCAAGGGTAACGCCCTTCTCGTGCTTCATTTTGTCAATGAGCTCTTCAAAGTACTTTTTGCCAACTTCCATAACGACGTCGGAATACATTTGAATGAAGCGACGGTAGGAGTCGTACGCAAAACGCGGGTTGTTGGTCTTTTTTGCAAAACTTTCCACCACGGTGTCGTTCATGCCGAGGTTGAGGATGGTATCCATCATACCGGGCATGGAAGCGCGCGAACCGGAGCGAACCGACACGAGAAGCGGATTTTCGGGGTCGCCGAATTTCTTGCCGCTGAGCGCTTCAAGCTTACCCATGTACTCGTAGATCTGGTTTACAATAGCTTCGCTGATCTTTTCGCCGTCTTCATAGTACTGGGTGCAAGCTTCGGTCGTAACCGTGAAGCCCTGCGGCACCGGCATGCCAAGGCCGGTCATTTCCGCGAGGTTCGCGCCTTTGCCACCGAGCAGGTTGCGCATGCTGGCGTTGCCCTCACTGAACATGTAGACAAATTTTTTGGACATTTCGTTCTCCTCCGTCTATCGTAAAATGATTATTGGAACCGTATGGAAAATCTCTGAACCAACGCTAATTATACCCATTCCCCTGTAAAATGGCAATCATTTTCCGTGTGTATGCAAGAAAAACTTCATAATCCCTCGAAATAGCGACTTGCGGAAAAACGGCGTTTACAGCGCGTCCATCGCCTTAAAACGCCGTTCGAGTACATGCTCCGCATATTCATTTATAAGATGTTTCAGTTCGCCTCGCACCTGTTCGGGCAAACGCACCTTGTTAATATTCCCATCTTCCAAAAGAAGCATACGGCGCACCGCCTCCAGCGAAAGCGCGGAAACCCGCTGGCCTCGCGGCGCGCACGCCGCACACGCGGCCCCACCCGCCTCGGCGGAAAACACAAGCTTACTCTGGCGCGTCAGGTCACACCCGCATACGGCGCATTGCGTCAACGACGGGCGGAAGCCAAGAAGCGAAAGGTATCTTACGGCAAAAACAATCGCCATATCCGTAGTGTCCAATTCCGCATATGCGGTAAAGCTAAGCGCATGATACAAAAGCGACAGTTGTGCGCGCGCCTGCTCCCCTGCCGTAGCACCCGATTGCACCAGAGAAAGCATATACACGCCCGCCGCAAAACGCCCCATATCCTCGCGCAGGGGATAAAACGTTTCACGAACGTCGCATGCGTTTACGCTAAAACGATCCTTCGCGCCAAATAGAACGAACTCGCCATACACAAAAAGCTCACATGCACAAAGAAGAGGGCTTTTTTGCCGCCGGCAGCCGCGTGCGACAGCGCTCACAAGCCCCATTTCAGCTGTAAGAATATCGAGCATCCTATCGTTATCGCGATAATTCGCGTAACGCACCACGATGCCATTTACCGTACATAGCGCCATACGCCATTCACGCTCCCATGATTTGCAAGCTATGGAAAGCCAGATCAAAGAAAATACTAGAAACAAACTTCAAAAAGGAGCAAAACCTTTATGAAAAAATGTCCGATTTCCGCAACGGATGTCGACGCGCTCTGGAAAAACTTCTCCCGCACAGGCAGAATCGGCGCTTACCTAATGTACCGTGCCATACGTCAGCGCGAGGAAAAAAAGGACGGCTAGAAGGCGAGTAGGAAAGCCTCCCTCCGTAAGGCGCAAAGGAGGATGCGCCGCAACAGAAAACTTCATCTTTTCGCAGTTTTTCTTAGGGATACGGAAACCGCCGCATCCCTTTTTCATGGTTTGCCAACTTCCTGCGGCCATTATAGCATACATTTGACCATAGAAGCGGAGTGAATATGGTGAATTTTGTACGCTTGGTCGAAGGCCCATGGACGCTCGCGCATTAAAAACGAATGTAAACGGGACGCTTGCGGATATTTTACCCTCCAAAAATTCACGTTTTTTCTTCTCGCAAAGTATTTTAAAATTTTTTATACTATTTTTAAATATATACCTTGACAGCCGATGTACTATGGATTATATTGTATTTGTTCAAGTGAAGTACCTCTGAAGGGAGTGTTGTGATTGTCAATTGCAGGCGATCTAATCCGCGGGCATACGGATACCATTATCCTTGCGCATCTATACCGGCAAGATAGCTACGGATATGAGATCAACCGCGACATTCAAAAAAAGACGCAAGGCATGTACGAATTCAAAGAAGCAACGCTGTACACCGCCGTGCGCAGGCTCGAGCAAAACGGGTGCATTACCTCGTATTGGGGAGACGAAAGCACCGGCGCGCGCCGCAGGTATTACGCCATCACGGAGCTTGGGCGCCAAACCTATTTGGGGCTCATCAAGGATTGGGAAAACGCCCGCGCTCTGATTGATAAACTGATTTATGTGGAGGGTATTTAAGTATGGAAGCAAAGCTTCGCGCCTATGTGGAAGCGCTGTTTGAACAAGCGCCCAAAACCCGCAAAGCATATGAGCTCAAGGAAGAAATGATTCAAAACCTCATCGAAAAGTTCCGTGACCTTTGCGCTGAGGGAAAAACAGAAGATGTTGCGTACAACATTGCCATCAGCAGCATCGGCGATACGAGCGAGCTGATCGCAGGCCTGAGTGAGCCGATGGCCGCGCTCACCCCCGAGCAGCAGAAAAAGAAAAGCCTCTATGCCGGCCTTACTGCGCTTGCGGTGGTACTTTACATCATCTCGGTCATACCGTTGATCGCGCTTTCCGTGCGGGGCGACGAAATTCTCGGTCTCGCGATAATGTTAGGGCTTGTGGCCGTGGCGACGGGGCTTATCATCTTCATCTCGATGACCAAACCAAAATACCACAAAGCGGAGGACACCATGGTAGAAGAGTTTAAAGAGTGGAAACACACCAAAGACGAACGCAACGAAGCGCTCAAATCCGTCAACTCCGCCGTTTGGATGCTCACTGTCGTGGCGTACCTTATCGTCAGCCTCGGCACAGGCGCATGGCACATCACATGGGTGATCTTCCTGATCGGCATTGCCGTGCAACAGGTTGTCCGCGCAATTTTTCAGATCAAAAAGTGAGGAACCTTTTATGAAAACATCTTCCATCATCCGTCTTGTCTGCTGGCTCGTGATCGCCTGCATTCTTGTGGGCGTGCTCGTGTGGGGCATGGGTCAAAGCGGCTTCAACTTCTCGTTTTTCCCCTTCTCCTGCGTTGGACGGGAAGTTCAAAACATCAGGCACAACGTACTCCAAGGCGATGTGGGGGCTTACTCGGAAAGCAACTCTTACGAAGTGCCGCTTGCTTCCATTGAAACCATCGACATCAGCTGGGTCGACGGCAGCGTAAGCGTGGTTCCCTACGATGGGACTACCATCGCCTTCAGCGAAAGCTCCCTCACCGGAATCCCCGAAAAATACGCGCTTAGCTACGCGGTCAACGGGAGCACACTTACCATTCAGTACTCCGTTTCCGACATCAATTGGAACACAGACTGGTGGAACCTTTCCAAAAAACTTGAAGTACTCGTGCCTAAGGCCCTAGCAGGAGACTTTAAAAACCTTCGCGTGGACGCGGTTTCCGCAAGCGTGAATGTAAATGATATCAGCGGCGACAAAGTTGGTTTGAGCACGGTTTCGGGCAGCATCGACGCAACGAACGTTACGGCGAACACACTCGATCTTGAAACCGCCTCCGGCAGCTTGAAAACGACAGCCTGCATCATCGACAGCGTTCAGGCAAACTCGGTTTCGGGTGCCATCAAGCTCGAGGGTAGTTTCAACACGGTGCTTGCGGACGCGGTCTCCGGCTCATCCAGCGTAAAAAGCTCCGTTTGCCCCACAAGGGTGCGGATGGATACGGTTTCGGGCGCATGCTCCCTCGCCATACCTGAAAGCAGCGGCTTTACTGCCCGTTACAGCACGGTTTCCGGTGGCTTCTCCTGCGCCTTCCCCGCCACCATTTCCAACGACCGTGCAACATATGGTGACGGCTCTGCCGATTTCAGTTTCAACACGGTGAGCGGCAGCATCCAAATCGTAAAAAACTAAGCCTCTTCCTCTCCCATATAAAATCGGGCGTCGGTATTTTACCGACGCCCGATTGATTGCATCTAATGATTACGGCTCATACCCGAGCTCGCGCATGGCGGAAACGCTGTTGCGCCAGTCCTCGCGCACCTTCACCCAAAGCTGAAGGTTCACCTGCTCGCCAAGCATCAGTTCTACTTCCTTTCGCGCTTCAGAACCGATGCGCTTGAGCATGCTGCCGCCTTTGCCGATGATGATTCCCTTATGCCCTTCACGCTCGCAATAAATGGTTGCCCAAATATCCATAAGCGCCATGTCTTCGCGCTTTGCCATTTTGTCAACGCTCACACCAAGCCCATGCGGCACTTCTTCCTTCAAAAGCCTTAGCGCCCGCTCGCGGATAAGCTCGGAAACAAGAATTCTTTCCGGTTGGTCGGTTACCATGTCGTCAGGGAAATACTGCGGGCCCTGCTCAAGAAACGAGAAAAGGCGCTGTTCAAGCGCTTCAAGCCCGCGTCCCTCGACGGCGGAAATGTTGAGCACATCGGCAAAAAAGCCCGCCGCACGGAGTTTTTCACCCGCTGCTTCCACATCCGCAAGCGATGCGCGGTCGATCTTGTTGATGGCGGCGACCACAGGTGCCTTGGCGTTTTTGAGCCTTTCCATAAGCGCTTCGTCCTTCGGCCCGATGCCGCGCTCCGCATCCACCACAAACAAAACCGCTTCCACCTCGGAAAGCGCGTCGTAGGCGACCTTGAGCATGTATTCGCCAAGCCTGTTTTTGGGCGCGGTAACACCCGGCGTATCCAGAAACACAATCTGATAACCGGGGCGCGTTAAAACGCCCATCACGCGGTTGCGCGTTGTTTGCGCGCGTTCGCTCACGATGGATACCTTCTGCCCCACCATGCGGTTAAGAAGCGTACTTTTGCCCACGTTTGGCGAGCCAATGATGGAAACGAACCCCGAGCGGTAAACTGCGTTCATACGTTCAAATCCGAAGGCGTAAACGGTGCGGGAAGCATCTCGCCAAATGGCACTACCCTGTACTGGCCGCTACGGTTGGCACAGATTACCGGAAGATCCGGCTCGCAAAACTCCGCAAGCACTTGGCGGCAAACCCCGCAAGGCGCGGCAAACCCCTCGCCGTCCCAAACGATGGCAATCGCCTCAAAGCGCCGTTCGCCGTCGTAAACCGCCTTAAAAATGGCCGTGCGCTCCGCGCAGTTGGTGGGCGAATACGCCGCGTTTTCGATGTTGCACCCAAGGTAATATGCGCCCGAGGCCGTTTTCAGGCACGCGCCAACGCGGAATTTCGAATACGGCACATAGGCCCTTTCCTTGGCGTCGTTTGCCATACGCAGCATGTTTTTGATTTCAAAATCGTGAATTTGGATCATCGTTTCAACCCCATATCATTTAATATTTTTTCTTGGAGGGCAAACATGGTTTTAGCGTCCCCCTCGGTCATATGGTCGTAACCAAGAATGTGGAGCGTGCCGTGCACGGCGAGGAAGCCGAACTCTCGCTCCGGCGAATGCCCATATTCCTCCGCCTGCAAAAACGCGCGCGGGCAGGAAATGGCAATGTCACCCAAGAAACCGTCAGGAATATCACTGATTGCCTCCCCTTCGTTTGCGGGGAAACTCAGCACATCGGTCGAAGCGTCGATGCTACGAAAACCGCGGTTGAGCGCGCGGATCTCCTCGTCGTCGGTCAGCACCACATTGATGTCCCCCTCCGCGCTTTCATGGGCAAGCGCAAAAGAGACGGCGCTTTCCACTGTAGAAAGAACGGTTTGCGGAAGGTTTTCCACGTTGACGATGACATCGATCACGGCTCGTTTCCTTTCTGCTCCTGCGCAGGGTACTCCACCCTGTCGTGGAGGATGCCGTTGAAGGTTTTTAAGAAACTCGCCTCGATCGCCGAAAGGTCGTTAAGGGTGAGCGGGGCGTTTGAAAGAAGGTTTTCGCTGTCGCTCAACTTCGACCAGATGATGCGGCGTACCATTTCCTCACGCTGCTCGCGCGTGGAATCGCTTCCGAGCGAACGCACGGCGGCCTCGCAGGAATCCGCCAGCATCACAATCGCCGATTCCTTCGTGCTCGGACGGTTTCCAGTATAGCGGAAAAGTTTCGGGTTGGGTTTTACACCGCTCTCGTCAATCGCCTTTTTATAAAAATAGGCCATCAGTGCGTTGCCGTGGTGCTCCGCCGCGATGCGTACGACCGCCGAAGGGAGTTTGTGCCGAACAAGAAGCGCTACGCCATCCTTCTGGTGTGCCATAATGGCAGTCGCACTTTCAGCCGGAGGAAGCGAATCGTGGATGTTCTCGTTGGGCTTTTGATTTTCCTTGAAATAAAGCGGGCGTTTGAGCTTGCCCACATCGTGGTACACGGCGCCGACACGCGTGAGAAGGCTGTTTGCGCCGATGCGCTCCGCCGCCGCCTCAGCAAGCGTGGCAACAAGCATGGAGTGCTGGTAGGTACCCGGCGCTTCCTGCATAAGCTGCTTCAAAAGCGGCTGCGTGGTGTTCAAAAGCTCATTGAGCCGCGCGGCAGTGGCCACATCAAACAGGTTTTCCCAAATGGAAAGCGACCCTACAACGAGCATGGCGCTGAGCATGCTGCTGCCAAGTGCCCAACCCATATCGGAAAGCAGCGCCGTATAGGTATTCCCGGCAGCCACATAAAGCCCCGCAATGACCGCCGCAGCCGCAACGCCGCCCATGGAGCCCGCCGCGATGATAGCGCCCCGGTTGTGGGTTTTTCGAAGCGAAAGCACCGTTACAATGCCCGAAGCGAGCGTTGAAAGAAGCAGCGCCACATATTCAACACCAAAAAGCGGTGCGCCGCCGCCGCAGGCCATCAGTCCCGAGAACAGCGAAATAACAACCGCTACGGCAAACCCGGCGCTTTCGGACACCAACAGCGCCGCGAGCATTACCGCAAGAAGAGCGAGCGTCATATGCGTGCTGATGCCGTTGACCGCCCAAGTGACAAGCGCCGTGAGCGTAAGAAACGCCGCAAGAATGAGCACGCTTTTGAGATTTACAAGAATATCGTCGTGCAGCACAAACAGATACGCGCAAAAGATGACGTAAATTACAATCAGGTAAACCGCAACGCCGATTTTAAGGGAAACATCACTTTCCGCGGGACGCACAAGCCCAAGCTTTTCAAGAAGCTTGATCTGGTTTTCGGTGAGAATGGCACCTTCGTTTGCAAGCACCTCACCCTTTTTCACGGTAACGTCGGCAATTCTCATAGCGGCCTCCTCCTGCGCGGCGGCGGTAGCCGTTTCGTCGAGCAGGTAGGTGGGCTGCATACAGGCATCGATCACGCTTGCGCCGATGTTTTTGAGCGCGTCGGACAGGCGGCTCACCTCTTGAATTTCAAGTTTGCTTTCGTTTTTCACCGCTTCGAGCGAGGCCTCGCTCAAGCCCGCGCTCAAGGAAATGTTCAACTTGGGCAGCACAATGTCTTCCAAGTAAGCAAGATCCTCGGCGGATGCGGCAAGCACCTCATAAAGCGACTCCTCTAAAAGCGCCGGCGAAGTGCGTTTTTCAAGCGCAACCGTCTGCTCGTCGGTTAGAAAATCCGCCCAAGCTTGAGCGTTTGTAAGGCTTGTAAGCTCCGTCCCTTGCACAAGCGCAAGGTTTTTCGCCTCGGTGCGAAGCGCTTCAAGCGCGTTAAAAAAAGCCTGTGCCTGCGCTTTGAGCGATTCGGCCTTTTCGGTGTCGATGCGGTAAACCTTTGACGCGTTGCGGCGTGCCAAAGCGCGCAGTGCCTCGGTCGCTGCGTCGTCGGTTACGTCGCGCGTAGCGAATATGGTTTCGGGCGCGGCGGATCCCACGGAAAGCTCGTAGCGCTTTGGCGTAAGCTCCACCGCGGCGATGATGTACATAACGAGAAAAGCCACAGCAAGAAGCGCCGCCGAACAATAGCGAACATATTTGAGCGGTATACGAAGCTTCTTATCCGGTTTTGCCATCAGCTTCCCCTTTCGTTGCAAATATCGTTACGAATGAAAATAGCGCTCCGATTTTTCATATGCCTTGATGATGCGCTGCACCAGTTCGTGCCTCACAACGTCTTTGTGTGTCAAGTACACCTGCGCAATGCCTTCGGTATCCCTAAGCACTTCAAGCGCGTGGATGAGGCCGCTTTTTCGTTCGCGCGGGAGGTCGATTTGCGTGATATCCCCGGTCACTACCACGCGCGAGCCTTCACCAAAGCGGGTGAGGAACATTTTCATTTGTTCGACGGTGCAGTTTTGCGCCTCGTCGAGAATGATGTAGGCATCGTTGAGCGTGCGCCCGCGCATGTACGCAAGCGGCGCAACCTCAATGGCACCGCGCTCGGTAAGGTTTTTGAACGATTCTCCGCCCAAAAAGTCGTTGAGTGCGTCGTACAGCGGGCGAAGGTACGGATCGACCTTGTTTTGCAGATCGCCCGGCAGAAAGCCGAGCTTTTCCCCTGCCTCAACCGCAGGACGCGTGAGGATAATCTTATCGACATCCTTATTTTTAAAAGCGAGCACCGCCATGGCTACGGCAAGGTAAGTTTTTCCCGTTCCCGCAGGGCCGACGCCGAACACTACGGTGTTGTGCTTAAGCGCCGCAACGTATTTTTTCTGCCCGAGGGTTTTGCACTTAATCTGCCTGCCCTTGTTGGTGAAGGCGACAACGTCGTCCATCAGCTCCGTAATGAGCTCGGCATTGCCCTCTTTAGCAAGGTCGATGGCATAGCGAATGCGGCTGCGGTCAATGGTTTCGCCGCGCCTCAAAATATGCAAAAGCTTGTCCAGTACGGTTGCGGCAAGTTCCGCTTGTGCAACGCTGCCCGCAATGGAAATGCTGTCGCTCTTAGAACAGATGCGCGCACCGGTCTCATCCTCAATGATCTTGAGGTTCTCATCGAATACGCCGAACAGCTTGATCGCCTCGTCCATGGAATCGACGGCCACGTATCTTTGCGCCGGTTCCTCATTCCCGCAGGGAAAAGCCTGCGGAGCGGGTGTTTCAAAAATTTCATCCATATTGCCGTTCATGAACCTCATCATTAAGATTCTATGGTCAACGCGATGCTCTGCTCCATCGTCACATCGATGACGGCCTGCACCGCGCCGTTTTCAAGCACCGTAACCCGTGTTTTTTTGGAAAGCATTTTTCCGTCGCGCGGTAAGCCCTCCGTAAGCGCCTGCTGCGCCATATATACCGCGTAAAACTCCAACTCCTCATAGGCTGCCGGCGCAAGCGCGTTTTTGAGCTCATGGCAGGTACGCGTTTCAAACGCTACCGGAAGGAAAAGGTTTTGAAGCGTACGCGAATCAAGCGTTTGCGTTTCGCTCTGTTCGTAACCGCTTTTCGGCTCAAACAGCGCATACCCGAACAGGTTTATGCCCGTATAGGTAAAAGAAAGGCCCGTGCGAACGGGTTTTTCCAAAAGCGGCCCCGCCGTATAGGTAAAGCGGTACAAAACCTGCGCCGTTACCTCGCCGCGCGCACGCACCCAATGCGGCTCGGCACCCTCGGCAGCCATATTGCCGCTTATGAGGAGGTCGCCCTTTTTGACGGCATCCCCCTCGTTTACCTTGGGGCTTCCGTCGTAGGCGACGATGTGCGTAATCACGCCGTCGTTTGCTGCATAAACGCTTGCGGGCGGTGATGTTTGAACGACCTGAGGCTCACTTCCGGCCTCGCGGATGTTTACCTTCAAAATAACGCCCGTAAGCTCGGAGCCTGCCCATGCAATGCGGCCGTCTGCCGCCATCACGGCGCGGTTGAGCTCGGTCGTTTTCACCTCGGCGCGCGGGGTACCCGGGCGGACGTCCAGGCTTTCGAGGATTTGCGTAATTTCGCTTTCCTCAACGATGTCGCAGCCCGAAACCTGCACAAACCAAACAAAGCGCGAAGCGCCCAAAAGCGCTGCAAGCACGATGACCCAACCGAACAAAAGCACTTTTCGAAAACGCAGCCGTACAAACGGCACCGGTAGCCCATGCTTTTCCAAAATGCGGATACGGCAGCGAAGCCTGCGTTTGAGCCTGTGCAGAGCGTAAAATCCCTCCATGGTGACGCATGCCGTCATAGAGGAAACGCTTACGCGCTTTACGTTCCAAATCTCGATGCCGTTTTGCAGCGCGAGGTTGAGGAAGCGCTCAAGCGAAAGGCCTTCCATTTGTATGATAACATATCCCGCCAAAGAATTCCATAGACCCTGAAGCATCGGCGCCTCCCCGACCCAGGCAGTTTCAGCGTTTGTCCGCTGAATTTACACTTTGTTTTCATATTCGAAAGACGCGATTTTACCATCCACATAGAGCCTTTGGGCGCTTAATTCCTTAAGCATCAGCTCTTCGCCCGTGACTTTGAGGATGCCTATGCCCGTTTGCAGACGTACAAAGTTCGGATAGTATTCATAAATGCCTTTGTGGTTTTCCACAAGCACCCGCTCGTTGCCAAGCACAATCAGCCGCGGCACATCGAGCACCGTTTCAAGCGGCAGGTCTAGCGCCTCCATGATTTTCTTTTTTAATCTTATTTTTCTTCCCATAGCAACCGCCCCCCATACAGATATGTATGCGGGGCGGTTGTAAAAAAGTGGCACGGGCGGATTTTTGCCGTCCTGATCCTCTTTGTTGTTCATGAAAACCGTAAAGCGGCGTTTCCCATCCGCCTTCTATACGTGCTTTCGCATGTGCTTGAGCGCGCTTTTTTCAAGCCTTGACACCTGCGCCTGGCTGATCTTGATTTCCTCGGCGACCTCCATCTGTGTTTTTCCGTGGAAAAACCTTAGCTCGATGATGCGCTTTTCGCGCTCCGTCAACCTATCGAGCCCACCCTCAATGGAAATGCGGTCAAGCCACAGATCGTCGGAATTTTTATCGTCCTTCACTTGATCCATCACATAAATGGCATCTCCGTCGTCGTGATAAATGGGTTCAAAAAGCGACACGGGGTCCTGTATGGCGTCGAGCGCAAACACAACGTCCTCTTCCGCCATGCCAAGTGCCTTTGCGACCTCGGAGATGTGCGGTTCGCGCGCGTTTTCCTCGGTGAGTTTGGTTCGCATCTGCAACGCCTTATATGCCGTATCGCGAAGCGAACGGCTGACGCGAAGAGGGTTGTTGTCGCGAAGGTGGCGGCGAAGCTCCCCGATGATCATTGGTACGGCATAAGTAGAGAACCTTACGTTGTGCGATAAGTCAAAATTGTCGAGCGCTTTGATAAGCCCGATGCAGCCCACCTGAAACAGGTCATCCATCTGCTCGCCGCGGTTGGAAAACCGTTGGATGACGCTCAAAACAAGGCGCAGGTTTTCGCGAATGAACACCTCGCGCGCTTCCAAATCCCCCGCCTTGACCTTCAAAAGAAGCTCCTGGCTGCGCTTATGCGTCATCATGGGCAGTTTGGCCGTATCCAGACCGCAGATTTCCACCTTGTTCGTATACAGACGAATCCCCCCTTTTTTGGCTTTGCTTAGCAACTAGCATTGCCGCAAGGCGGGGTTTTTATCCGAAGGAAAACGGGCGAAAAACCCGCTTTTTCGCCTACATACAGGGGTATTACATCAATTTATTGCATGGGTTTTTGCACGATTTTTGGCGTCTGCTGTAACATGTCACGAATGGCTCCTCCTTGCCAAATTGAGCTCTACGGCAGGAGGTACAAACGACACGCTGCCGGTTGTTTGGTGTTTTTTGCGCGCACCGGAATCCGCATGTATGGCATCCAAAGTTTTTTTTGCTTCCTCGCGCAAGCAAACGATCTTCAGCGAATCAATTCCCCGTTTTATCGCTCTTTGAAGCACACGCGCCAATGTTCCTTACTGCCAAGCCCGTAGGGTTGAATTTTCTCCCCGCCCTACCCCTTGCGCAGGTCACGGGCGTTGTTCCTCCATGGCGCGCTTAATGCGCAAAAGCTTTTCGATTATGGTATCCATTGCATGCACAGCGCAATCGTATCGCAAGAGAAAGAACATGCCCGCAATTTCCATGCCGAATTTATTTGACCCCGTCAAGAGATAAGGCCGCATGGCTTCATTAAAAACACCAATGTAAAACCTGCATAACATCCATACACGTTTTACACAAGCGTACCTGTTCTTGCTTGCCGGGCAACGGGTTTTCCATGAAAACACAAAGGCGCGCACAAGCATATGATAACAATGGGATAGACCATCCACAGACTATATACGGAGGTAACGATATATGAACCGTAACGGTAGACTTATGGGCCCGCATTCCGAAAACGGCTTCAGCGTGAATGTGCGCCTAGGGGAAAACACAGACGCGAGCCGTATGCAAGGTTGCGGCTGCAACAACTCAAAAGAACACCGCGATCATTGCGACCATGACCGTGATCGTGACAACGATCGTGACCATGATCGTGACAAGAACCGCGACCGCGATTGCGACCGTGATCGCGACTGTCACCGCGACTGCGACTGTGACCGCGACCGCGACTGTCATCGCGACTGCGACTGTGACCGCGACCGCGATTGCGGCCACGACCACGACTGTCACCACGACTGCGACCACGACCGCGATTGCTGCTGCTTCTGCTTCTGCTGCCGTGGCGCAACAGGCCCTACGGGTCCCACAGGACCTAGAGGAGCTACGGGTGCAACAGGCGCAACAGGACCTACGGGTCCCACAGGCCCGAGGGGAGCTACGGGCGCAACCGGCGCAACTGGCGCAACCGGCGCAACCGGCGCAACTGGCGCAACCGGCGCAACTGGCGCAACTGGCGCAACAGGTGCAACAGGGCCAAGCGGTGCTTCGGGCGCAACAGGTGCAACCGGCGCGACGGGCGCAACAGGACCGAGCGGCGCGACCGGTGCAACCGGTGCGACAGGCGCAACGGGCGCAACAGGTGCAACTGGCGCGACAGGCGCGACAGGTGCAACTGGCCCTAGTGGTGCTTCGGGCGCGACAGGTGCAACTGGCGCTTCGGGCGCAACAGGCCCGAGCGGCGCTTCAGGTGCGACAGGCGCGACGGGCGCAACAGGCGCAACAGGCCCGAGCGGTGCCTCGGGCGCAACGGGCGCAACAGGCCCGAGCGGTGCTTCGGGCGCGACTGGCGCAACAGGACCGAGCGGTGCTTCGGGCGCAACTGGCGCAACAGGACCGAGCGGTGCTTCGGGCGCTACAGGTGCAACAGGGCCGAGCGGTGCTTCGGGCGCCACAGGTGCAACAGGACCGAGCGGTGCTTCGGGCGCGACGGGCGCAACAGGCCCAAGCGGTGCTTCAGGCGCGACGGGCGCAACAGGCCCGAGCGGTGCTTCGGGCGCGACTGGCGCAACAGGGCCGAGCGGTGCTTCAGGCGCTACAGGCGCAACAGGGCCGAGCGGTGCTTCGGGCGCAACTGGCGCAACAGGCCCGAGCGGTGCTTCGGGTGAAGTGGGCTGCTCTTGCATCGCACAGATGTTGAATATCATTCAGCAGATTATAACGGCGTTCCCTACTTCAAACATTACCGTCAACCTGGATAGCGGCGGTTCTGTAAGCGGTAGGCCGGGCAGCATAACAAACAATACCATATTCAATTTACTCAATGGCTCGGGGGCGGTTTCGGACCGTATCAGCATTTGCAGGATAGCGTTTATCTCGTTGACAGGGGACGATAACTTCACGGGATTCACGTTCCTGCCGCCGCCCAGCCCTCTGCCGACCGGCTGTGAAGCAGAATGTGAGGCCGGAGTCAGGGCAACGCTGCAATCCTTTGTTGGAGGTAGCAATGTAACCGTTCGAGCCGGTGGAGCCTCAACCGGAAATAAACCTGTAACCTCTACAGCATTTGGTATAGCAATACTCGATAATAACATAGCTGTATCCACATGCGAAGTTGAAGACATCTCCTAAATAAGCATATTACGGGGTAGCCGCAACGTGCAAACGATGATTCAAATGCACTGCGGCACCCCGCAAAGTTTAATATCACATTTTTCATGTGCGAGGTCTATTATGCCGAATTTGCGATTTCATCTTTTGGGACTTGCCCATTTGGAAACAAAAAAGAGCAACTCATCCTGCGCTTATACCCAAAAAATCATCAAACTAGCCGATATGATAAAAGCTTATGGCCATACGGTCTATTTTTATGGCGTGGAAGGGTCAGAGGTAACATGTGATGAGTTTGTTCAAGTGTCAACACAAGACATTCTTCGGAAAGCTTATGGCGATTACGACAGAACGAAAAACTTCTACCTACAAAACCCAACGGATATAGCTCATACAACATTTAATAAAAATGCCATCGATGAAATACTGAAGAGAAAACAACAGCGCGATATCCTTTTGTGCCCAATGGGCATTTACCAAAGGCCGATCGCAGATGCCGTCGACCTTCTTACCGTTGAATCGGGCATAGGTTACACCGGCGTTTTTTCCGCACATCGCGTTTTTGAATCCTATGCATGGATGCATTATATCTACGGATTGCTTAAAACAGAAGACGGAGCATGGTACGATGCGGTGATTCCGAATTATTTTGACCCGAATGATTTTCCGTATCAACCCAAAAAACAGGATTACTTGCTTTATTTCGGAAGAATTATCAGCCGCAAAGGGATTCAAGTTGCCTCAGATGTTGCGAAGGCAACCGGAAATCAATTGTATATCGTAGGTCAGGGTTCACTTGAAAACGACAATGAGGGCATTCATCTCAGCAATGAAAAGCACATTGTTTATCACCCTGCCGTGGGGCCCGAAGAAAGAGCAGACCTGTTGGGGAATGCCAAAGCGGTTTTAATGCCCACCTACTATCTCGAACCTTTCGGAGGCGTTAACGTTGAAGCCCAGCTGTGCGGCACACCTGTTATTACCAGCGACTGGGGCGCTTTCCCGGAGACTGTTTTACACGGCATAACAGGTTATCGCTGCAGGGTATTTGAGGAGTTCTGTTGGGCGGTAAACAACATTTGGCGTATAAAACCCGAAAAGTGCCACGAATGGGCAAAAGAAAATTACTCGATGGAGCGTATCGGAAAAATGTACGAAGAATATTTCCAAAGAATGAACCGCCTCTATGACAAAGGATGGTATGAGCCCAACGAGGAGCGCACCGAGTTAAAATGGCTTGAACGCTATTATCCCCCTCAAAATTCATGATCCTGCGCAACGGTAAGTGCAGTATCTCACAGGGTTGACGCACCCAATCAAATTCATGCATTTGGCGCGTGGTATACTCTATCCCTCAAAAAAGGGCTTCGTATCATAATGATACGAAGCCCTATGCTTTACAGCGGCTTCCCTGCCTCAAGCAAGGCTTTGTTTTTTAAGAGGAACATGCTTTGTACCATGTAGATAATCCCTGTTCCGATCAGCATCCATTCAATGCTCGCAACATCCGCAAGAGGCCCGAATACGAGCATACCAAGCGGCATCACGATGCTTGAGATCATCGACATCACGCCGAAGATGCGCCCATGAAATTCCGGCTCTACCCTTTGCTGGAGCAAAACCATGGCGGGTGTATTGAAAAGAGGCATTGAAATGCCGATGAGCGCCATGAACGCAAGGTAGAGCCAAAAAGGCTGCACCAGTCCCAAAAGCATCGTGCCAAAGCCCACGCCGAAAAAAGCGACCGCCATGGTGTGAATTTTGTTTTGAAAACCGCCCCATGCGGCAACGAACAGGCCGCCGCCGATCATGCCGACGGAAAAAGCAACCTCAATGGCGCTCAACCTCCAAAGC
>JAEZGQ010000104.1 GCA_023416895.1 Bacillota bacterium
TGAGCATGACCGCCATGGTGGAAGGCCCCGCTATGTTCACGCGAAACTCGCGCTGGAGCCTGTCGATAAGCCCAAGCTTCACCGCCTCGGCGTAAAGCCCCTCCGTGGGCAAAAACATAATGGCAAAATCCGTGGTTTCCGGCGGGTAAATGTACTTGTCGCGGATGTCGCGCGCGAAAGATACCACGCGCGCTTTGAGCGCTTCCTGTGCGCGGCGTATCCCGTCGGGCACGCCGGCGTCGTAAGCATCCATCAGCGCAAGGTACGGCTCCGAGGGGAATTTGCTGTCGATGGGTAGGTAAATGTGCTTTCCGTCGTCTGCGGGAAGCTTGATGGCGAATTCCACCACGTTTCGGCTGCCCTCGCGCACGGCGGCATTTACCTCATACTGCTCCGGCGCAAGGATTTCCTGTAGAATCGCGCCGAGCTGAATTTCGCCCACGATGCCGCGCGTTTTCACGTTTTGCAGCACCTTTTTCAAATCGCCAACACCCACGGCGAGGTTTTGCATTTCGCCAAGCCCCTTGTGCACCTGCTCAAGGCGTTCATTCACCATCCTAAAGGACTGGGTCATGCGCTCCTCGATGGTCTTTTGAAGCTTCTCGTCAACGATGGTTTTGATCTGCTCCAGTTTTTCATTGTTGTCGGTTTGAATGTACGCGAGCTTTTTCTCCACCGTGGTGCGAATTTGCTCGAGCTTTTGCTCGTTTTCAAGCGCAAAGGTCTTAAAGCGCTCCTCGGTTTGCAAGGCCGCCTTCTGCTGTGCTTGCAAAAGAAGCTCCTGCTTGGCCATCAAATGCCGGTCAAGCTCCTGAAGCTTTTCCGTTTGCGCCTCATCGGCACGCTTTTGGTTTTGCGCCACGGCCTCGCCCATGTTGCGTACGGCGCGCTGCGTGGTTTCCGCAAGCTCCAGCCGAAGGGCCGATTGCTGCTCGCCCATTTCGCGGCGTATCTGCTCCACGCGCGAGAGCGTACCTGCGCTGTTTTTCTGCCGCGACAAAAGCACACCCAAAAGGGCGATCACCACCACAAGAAGCAAAAGCACCGCATACAAAAGGTAATCCATGGAAACCTCCCTTCACGCCAAACGCGCGGCAAAGTGCCTCTTTTTATTACGGCCTGTTTTCCGGGAACACGCGCTGCGCAACGTTCAAAAGCACAAAGCCCAACACCGCGCCAATGAACGCCTGCAAAAGGTTGAACGGCACGTTCACAAGCGCCGCGGAGGCACTTTTTAAGACGACCGCGCTTTCGTACAAAAAGTAGCCAGCGGGCACCACGAGCGCTGCAATCAGAAGTGCCGCGAAGCGGTAGCCGCCCTTAAGGCGCTTGCCCAACGCGATAAATGCCCCTGCCGCGAGCGCCTTGATGAGAAAGGTTGCTGGTGCGTATATGGCGTAGCCCAAAACAAGGTCCGCAATGGCGCTGCCAAGGCCTGCGCAAAGCATGCCCCAAACGCCGCCCACCATGCCCGCCGCGAGGAATACGCCCGCGTCGCCAAGGTTTACGTACCCGGTTGAGATCGGCAGCGGCACAACGATCAGCGTCAGCACCGTTACGATGCCCGCCAAAAGCCCGCAGAGAACAAGCTTTTTGGTGTTCATGTTACGACCTCCTGTAACCCGTTTTTAAATCTACAACGTTTTCAAACGCCTCGCCCTTCAGAAGGTGCGAAATATTTTTTGCGGCGATTTCCACCATGTTGTCGTGCGTTTGCTTGAGGTGGAAAAAGCCCGATACATGCGGGGTGATGAGCGCGCCCTCCATGCGCCAGAGCCTGTGCGTTTCAGGCAGCGGCTCGGGGTCGGTTACATCGAGCCCGCAAAGCACATCCCCGCGCTCCACGGCATCCGCGAGCGCCTCGGTATCCACCGCGTTGCCGCGCCCCACGTTTAAAAGGATGGCCCCCTTTTTCATGTGCGAAATGCGCTCCTTGTCCATAAGCCCGCGCGTTTCGCCGGTGTTTGGCATCACAAGGGTCACAACATCGGCGCGCTCTAAAAGTGCGTCGAGCTCGGCCGTGGATATGCCCGCATACACCTCGTCGGCATACGGCGGCTTTTCCGCATTCTTGCGGCGCACGCCGATGACGTACGCTCCAAGACCCTTCACCTTGCGCGCGAACTCTCCGCCAATGTCACCCATGCCCAAAACAAGTACCTTCAAATCCTCAACCGAACGCACGGTGCCCATGTCGCGCCAAAGGCTTTTTGCCTGATTGTCGCGGTATTGGTGCATACGCTTTAAAAGCATAAAAAGCATGGCAAGAAGGTGCTCGCTGATGGCAAGCCCGAAAGCGCCCGTGGTGTTGCACAGCACACAGCCCTCGGGAAGCGCGTCAACATAGCCGTCAGCACCCGCGCTAAGAAGCTGAATGAGCTTTAGTTTTTTTGCGTACGCAAAAAGCTTCGGGTCAACGTTGCCGAAAATGGCATCCGCCTGCTCCACAAGCGCCGCAGTCATCTGCTCCTTTTCCACAAACGTGAAGTTGCAGCCTTCCCCCGCTTGACTAAGGCGCTTTTTGTGCCCTTCGTCCACCGGTATTGCCACAAGAATGTTCAGCATACATAGTCCTCCGTGTCAAAATCGCCGTATTCCACGCGGTAAAGCATCAAGCCATGCGCGGGAGCGGTAGGGCCTGCGTCAAAGCGGCTGCCGCTTGCAAGCGCACGCGTCAACGCCTCCGTTTCCATCCTACCCATGCCGACTTGGAGCATGGTGCCAACGAGAATGCGCACCATGTTGTAAAGAAAGCCGCTCCCCGCCACGTCGTAGCAAAGGAGCCTGCCTTCGGTGCTCCATTCGGATTTATAGATCGTGCGCACGGTATTTTCTACCGTCGTTCCGGCGGCCTTGAAGGCCGCAAAGTCGTGCGTGCCCAAAATGCTTTGCGCCGCCTCGTTGAGCCTTTCTAAATCGAG
>JAEZGQ010000150.1 GCA_023416895.1 Bacillota bacterium
CGCCGCGCAAGCGGTTTTGCTTACCGCCTTGTTTCCGCGCGCTTTTTGGGCGGCAGGCGGCGATAATCCTTACGGTCACCATATTCGCGCCTGTCGCTGTACTCGCGCCTGTCGGCGTGATCGCGGCCATAGGGACGCGAACGATTTTCCGGCTTTTTGTATACATAGGGTGCGGCGGAAACCTGCCTGCCGCGAATTTTGGAGCGGTTCATGGCGTTGAGAACGTTATGAAGCTCGCTTTCAGGCACCGCGACAAGCGTGATGTCCTCGCGGATCTCGATTTTGCCGATGTCACCGCCCGTGAGCTTTGTGGCCTGCGCGATGGCCGCAACGATGTGTGCGGGCGCGACGCCGCTCGAACGGCCGATGCTCAAAGCGATGTTCGGCACGTCGGCGGTTTCCCCAAACACGCGCTCCTTCTTTTCAAAGCTGCTGTGGCTTCGCGGCTCCGAAAGCACAACGGTTTCGCGCGGCTTGCCGTAGCAAAGCTGAAGCGCCGCGGCCGCGATGTCCTTCGCGTCGAAGCCCTGGCTCTCGAGCGTTTCAACAAGCGCCGTGTAGCTGAATTCGCCCGCGTCCACCGCATCCTTCAGGGACTCCAAAATGGCCTCCTCGCCGCTTCTCTGGATATCGGCAGCGCTGGGCAGGCTCATTTTTGTAATGTCGCAGCGCACGAAACGCTTGAGCTGGAACAGCGCGTCAAGCTGGCGGCCGCCGCAGCAAAGCGTAACCGCCCTGCCGGACTTGCCGGCTCTACCCGTGCGCCCCACGCGGTGGGTATAATATTCCGCGTTTTGCGGAATGTCGAAGTTGATCACGTATTCAATGCCGCTTACGTCGATGCCGCGCGCCGCAACATCCGTAGCCACAAGCACGGGCGTTTTGCCGCGCTTAAAGCCATCCATTACCTTGGTGCGCTGTGCCTGCTTCATATCCCCGTGCAAGCCTTCGGCGTTATAGCCGTTTTTTCCAAGGTGCTCGGTAATTTCATCCACCATGTTTTTGGTGTTGGCAAAAACAAGCGCAAGGCGCGGCCTGTGGTATTGCAGCAGCAGATCGAGCGCCTCTAGCTTTTTGCCCATGGGCACGGAACAATAAAACTGCTCAATGCTATCCACCGTCATACGCGGCGCATCCACGGCCACCATCTGCGGTTCATGCTGGAATTTCCTCGTAAGCGCAAGGATCTCGGGGGGCATCGTGGCGGAGAAAAGCACCGTCTGCCTGCTCTCCGGCGTTTCGCTCAAAATGGTTTCGATGTCCTCGCGAAAGCCCATGCTGAGCATTTCATCCGCCTCGTCGAGCACCACAAGCTTAATGTTATCAAGCTTCAAGGTGCCGCGGCGCATATGATCCATCACACGACCGGGCGTGCCCACGACAACGTTGGCGCGCCTTAAAAGCGTAAACTGGCGTTCCATCGAAGCGCCGCCGTAAACCTCGGCAGCCTCCACGCCGCGCTTATAGCGCGCAACCTTTCGCACCTCGCCGCAAGCCTGAAGGGCAAGCTCGCGGGTAGGGCAAAGCACGAGCACCTGTACGGCGCCGTAGCGCAAAGAAGTATCCACCATTTCTACGGCGGGTACCGCAAAGGCAAGGGTCTTGCCGGTACCGGTCTGCGAACGGCCGATGATGTCTTTCCCCTGACGCATCAGGGGGATGGCGTCTGATTGAATCTGCGTGGCTTCCTCGAAGCCAAGGTCGCTGATCGCCCGAAAAATCTCTTCGGGCAGGTTCATTTCGTCGAATCTCGTCAAACTAAACTCCGTTTCTTTTTCCTTGAAAAATCACATAAAAAAACACGCAGCTTAACACCGGGTTGAGAACTTAGCCGAGGGAATTCTCATCGGTAAGTAGCGCGCGCCTATCGTCACAAATGCCATTATATACGTTCAGTTTCAAGATGTAAAGGAGTTTTTGAAGGTTTTGTCCATTATTTTGCCCGCTGTTTTCAGCATGCGGAAATGAGCACATCGAGCACCTTTGTGAGCTGCGCCGTCGCTTTTTCCAAAAACGCGCGGAAAGTGAGCATGGAGTTTTCTCCAACATCGTTTAAGGCATCAGAAATGGAGCGAAGGATCAAAAAAGGCGTATTCGCCAGTGCACACGCGTGTGCGATCGCAGCGCCTTCCATTTCAACGCAATCGGCTGAAAAAACGTCACGCAAACGCTTCTTGGTTTCAAAATCATCCACAAACCTTTGCCCGCTCACCACGCGGCCTAGAACAAGTCGGTTGGGCGCAACTGCGTCCGCGCAATGCTCCACGCACCTTCTACCGAGCGCCTCGTCGGCGTAGAAGCATCTTTCCTTTAAATACGGAAAACCCGTCATCAGCTGCTCCGCGTCAAAATCCCAGTAGGCGGCGCTGCGCGACACCACAACGTCGCACACGTTGAGCTCCTTTGAAAGCCCGCCGGCCACGCCCGGGTTAAGCACACAGTCCACTCCATAGAAAGATATCATTAGCTGCGTGGCAAGCGCGGCGTTCACAAGCCCAATGCCGCATAAAACCGTTACGATCTCGCAGTTGTGCAAGCGGCCGATTGAAAAAACGAACTGTGCATGGCTCTCCTGCCGCACATCCGTAAGCAGGGCTTCGATGCCCTCCAGCTCGCATTTCATGGCCGCGACCATGCCGATTTTCATAAAGAAAGCCCCCAAATTAGAACCTCTGCGCAGACGGCGCGAAAAAGCGCCATTGCAAACCCATTTTCTTAGTTTACATGCCTCGCGCAAAAAAAGGAAGCCTTCCCTGCTCATGCCTCACAAAAGCTTCGCCAAAAATCCCTTTAGCCTGTCGCTTTGAGGGTTCGAAAAAATTTGCTGCGGCGTGTTTTCTTCCACGATGTTTCCCGC
>JAEZGQ010000186.1 GCA_023416895.1 Bacillota bacterium
TTTGTAAAGCGCACGTTTTTTGTGACGTTCAGCCGATCCAAAAGCTCCTCGATCGTGCCCTTAAGGGTGAAGAAATCTTCCCCATCGCCGGTGAAGGCAAAGCCGAGCATTTTGCGCTCCTCAGGCAGTTTCTCGTTGTTGTCGATGTGAACGTTGCCCACCTCAAAATAGCGTCCGTGGCCGGTTTTCCGCCCACAGTTGAGCGACACTCCCTCGAGCATACCCATATAGAGAGTGGTGCGCATGAGGCTTTGCTCCTCGCCAAACGGGTTTAGAAGCCTTACTGCCTGCCGCTTTTCGCTCTCCTCGGGCAAAAGAAGCGCGTCAAGCTTAGCGGGGCCGGTAAAGTTGTAGTTGTACATTTCGTAGCAGCCCATCCCCACGGCAAGGTCCTTGATGGCATCCTCTCCGGCGATGTCCGCACCGAGTTTGCCGCAGAAGGTCGCGCCGTCCATGAGCTTGGGCGCGATGTTGTAGTAGCCATATACGCGCGCGATCTCCTCTGCCACGTTCGCATCGGCCTCGACATCGGTCGCGATATCGGTACGGTAATGCGGTATGCGAAGGCGAAGCATATCCGCTTCCACCTTGGCTTCCATGTTGAGCGTTTGGAGCATGGCCGCCATTTGGGAAGGCGAAAAGCCGGTGTTGAGAATGCGGTTGACATGCGCGCAGTCGATCATGGCCACGCGGTCGTCAAGGCTTACGGCACACGCGTCGATGGCGCCGCCCACCACAGTGCCCGCGTTAAGCTCGACGACGAGCTCAATGGCGCGGTCGGACGCAAGCTTTGCGTTTACCGCCTCCACACCCTTGATAAAGCGCGCGGCGGCATCGGTGGTGTGCTTCAATTTGCGCACCGTAGAGCGGATGCTGCTGCCCTTAAACACGGCTGCCTCAAAGAGCGTGGCCTTGGTGTTTTCCGTGATTTCGGAGTTTTCGCCGCCCATCACGCCCGCAATGCCCACGCCCTTTTTCGGGTCGGCAATCAAAAGCATGTCGGGGGTTACGGGGCGCTGCTTGGAATCGAGCGTGGTAACGACCTCGCCTTCCACCGCATTTCGCACCACAATATGCCCATCGGCCACGCACGCAAGGTCAAACGCGTGCATAGGGTGGCCGTATTCCACCATCACAAGGTTTGTGATGTCCACGATGTTGTTGATGGGGCGAAGTCCGACGCTCTTGAGCTTTTTCTGCATCCATTTTGGCGATGGCGCAATGTTAAGATTCACCACCACGCGTGCAACATAGCGCGGGCAAAGCTCGGTGTTCAAAACCGTTACCTTCGCGTAATCCTCCGCGTTCCCTTCACCTGTAAACTGACGGATAACGGGCTCTTTGAATGTTTGTTTGAGCGCGGACGCGACCTCCCGGCACATGCCGATGACGCTTTGGCAGTCCGGCCGGTTGGGGGTGATTTCGATGTCGAAGATGATATCGTCCATATCGAGCGCACACTCGATGGGCGTACCCGGCGTGGGCGAACCTTCAAGCAGCAATATACCATTGACCTCAGCCCCCGGATAATCCGCCTCGGTGATGCCAAGCTCCTTGCCGGAGCAGAGCATGCCGCAGCTTTGCACGCCGCGCATGACGGTTGTGTTGATAGAAAGTCCGCCCGCAAGCTTCGCCCCGTCGAGCGCAACAGGCACAAGCGCACCTTCAAACACGTTTTTGGCACCCGTAACAATAACGATGGGCGCGCTTCGCCCCACGTCGATGGTGCATACCTGAAGCTTATCGGCATCTGGGTGTTTTTCAAGCTTTTCGATGCGCCCGACCACCGTGTTTTCGATGCCCGCAAGCTCCTTTTCCACGGAAGCGACCTCGAAGCCGCGCCACATCATTTTCTCGATAAACTCTTCAACCGTTACGTTGAAGTCCACATATTCCTTGAGCCATTTCAGCGGTAGTTTCATATGCCTTTCCTCCCTTAGAACTGGCGCAGGAAGCGCGCGTCATTTTCGTACAGAAGCCGAATGTCGCTGATGCCGTACTTGAGGTTTGCGATGCGGTCCACACCAAGGCCAAACGCCAGTGCCGTCCATTCCTCCGGGTCAACGCCGCAGTTCAAAAACTCGTGCGGGTTGGTCATGCCGCAGCCCATGATCTCGATCCAGCCGGTACCCTTGCACACGCGGCAGCCCTTGCCGCCGCAGATGGTGCAGGAAACATCCACCTCGCCCGAAGGCTCCGTAAATGGGAAGTAGCTGGGGCGAAGGCGCGTTTTCACATGGCTGCCGAACACGGCTTTTACAAATGCGTCAATGGTGCCTTTCAAGTCTGCAAAGGTGATGTTTTTATCCACCACAAGGCCCTCCATCTGCATGAAGACGGGGCTGTGGCTCGCGTCCACCTCGTCCACGCGGAAAACCCTGCCCGGAATTACAAGGCGGAAAGGCGGTTCAAGCGTCATCAGTGCGCGCGCCTCGCAGGGCGTGGTGTGCGTGCGAAGCACCACACTGTCGCTGACGTAAAAGGTATCCTGCATGTCTCTTGCGGGGTGGTCGGGAGGCAGGTTGAGGCGCGTAAAGTTAAACTCATCAAGCTCGACCTCCGGCCCATAAAAGGTGGTAAAGCCCATGCCCACAAGCACGTCGCGGATTTCGCGGTACACCTGCGTCATGGGATGAAGCCTGCCTATTGGGAGCACACGCTTCCCCGGCTCCGTTACGTCGATTGCCTCGCGTTTGAGCCGCTCGGCGAGCGCAATCTCTGATAGAGCGGCCTTGCGGCGCTCGATTACGCCTTCAAGCTCCTGTTTTAGGCTGTTGGCCGCCTGCCCGAGCGCAGCGCGTTCGTCTTTAGAAAGCTTACCCATCATGCGAAGGATTTCCGTAAGCGCGCCGTTTCGGCCCAATACGGAAACGTTCACCGCATCCAGTTCGGCCTCCTCACGCGCCGTTTCGAGGCGTTTGAGCGCCTCTTCGCGGATTTTTTGAAGCTCGTTGACCATTTGGTTCCCTCCGTTTTTTCAAGCAATCATAAAGCGCGCCTCGTCTTAAGGGACGAAGGCGCGCTCGTGGTACCACCCTAATTCGCTCCGCGCTTTTGCGGAGCCTTCCGGATCACACGGCAAAGCCGTATGCCGTAAAGCTGTATCGGGCTT
>JAEZGQ010000190.1 GCA_023416895.1 Bacillota bacterium
TGCTCCATTCGGATTTATAGATCGTGCGCACGGTATTTTCTACCGTCGTTCCGGCGGCCTTGAAGGCCGCAAAGTCGTGCGTGCCCAAAATGCTTTGCGCCGCCTCGTTGAGCCTTTCTAAATCGAGCGGCACATGGACATGAAGCGCTGTATCCCTGTGAAAAACGCTCGCGTGGGCGCGATTTTCCACCTGGTAGCGGTAGTGCTTCTTTAAAACGTCGAAGCGGGCGTGAAACCCTTCCGCCACGCCGCTAAACATTACGCGGATGTCGCGCGGAAGGCCTGTGTTGAGCGCGTAAGCGTATTTATCTGCGGGCATGCGCGCATCGGTATCGAAGTGCGCCACCTGTGCGCGTGCGCTCACGCCGCTGTCGGTGCGGCCCGAGGCGTGCAATGTGACGGGCGCGCCCGTAAGCTTTTCAAGCTCACGCTCAATCAGTTCCTGTACGGAAACCCCGTTTTTTTGCACCTGCCAGCCCACATAGTTCGCGCCGGCATATTGTACGATAAGCCTTACTCTCATGGTTATTCCCCAAGCGGGGTGATTTCCCCTGCAAGCGTCTGCACAAAACAAAGCTCGATTTCGCCGTTGACGATGTAAACCGTTACCACGTCGTCGTTTTCCGTTTGCCCCAAAAGAAGCACCACCTCGCCGAACTTTTGAATGTCCGACGCAAAGCCCGAAGCCTTGCTTGCCGCTACGGCCTCACTAAGGTCCTCCCCTTCCGCAAGCGCATAAATGCTCGTTTCCGTCTGCCCGCCCGCTATGTACCAATCGTCCGGCACGAAGTTGTAGCCATAGGCATTCACGGTTTCGCACACCGCAACAAGCGGGCTTTCTCCTGCGCTTATGTACAAAAAAGCGGCCGCGGCGATGAGCGCCGCCGCCGCAACGAGAAGGATGGTTCTTAATCGCTTATCCTTCACAAGTGCCATATCAGTACCATACCGACTGCACGGCGATGATCGCGCCGAGCATCAAAAACACCATGAGCGCCGCAATGCCATCCGCCGCACAAAACCTGAGCTGCTTCATACGCGTGCGCCCCTCGCCCCCATGGTAGCAGCGGCTTTCCATAGCCATTGCAAGCTCGTCCGCACGCCGAAACGCACTTACAAAAAGCGGCACGATGATGGGGATCATGCTCTTAGCGCGCTTTACAAGCCCGCCTGTTTCAAAATCCGCCCCGCGCGAAATCTGCGCCTTCATGATTTTGTCCGCCTCCTCCAGCAACGTGGGGATGAAGCGGAGCGCGATTGTCATCATCATCGCAAGCTCATGCGCCGGAAAGCCGATGCGCTTGAAGGGCGAAAGAAGCTTTTCAAGCCCGTCGGTGAGCGCGATTGGCGTTGTTGTGAGCGTCATAAGCGAGGTGCCCGCCACAAGCAGCGTAAGCCTTATTAACACAAACACCGCCTGAAGCACGCCGTCCACGGTGATTTTTATAACCCACCAATCCACAAGCGCCTTGCCTGTTTTGATGGTGAACACGTTGAGGACGAACATAAACACAAGCACCCATTTGAGCGGCTTGAGCGATTTCCAAAGGTACGAAAACGGGAGCCTTGAAAGCGCGGCAGTGAGCACAACGAACGCCGCCGCCACGGAAAACAGCCACATTTCGCTAATGGCAAACACCACCGCGATGTAGGCAATCATCAAAACGATCTTCGTACGCGGGTCGAGCTTATGCACCACGGAATCGCCGGGGTAGTACTGGCCGAGCGTAATATCCTTAAACATGCCGAACTCTCCCCTTGATGAAGCGCACCATATCGTCGAGCTTGTAGATGCCTTCGTCGATGTTCACGCCGCGTTGCCTTAAAAGAAGCGCAAGCCTTGAAACCTGCGGCACATCAAGCCCCGCGTCAAGGAGCATCTGCGTTTTTTCAAACACGCCTTGTGTTTCGTCTACACAAATAAGCTCGCCGCCCGAAAGCACGGCAATACGGTCGGCGCAGCGCGCCACGTCATCCATGGAATGGGAAACCATCACAACGCTGCAATTGATGCTTTTTCGAAGGCTGTCGATGGTGTTGAGGATTTCCTTACGTCCAAGCGGGTCAAGCCCCGCCATCGGCTCGTCGAGCACGAGGTACTTGGGGTTCATGGCGATGATGCCCGCAAGCGCGGCGCGGCGCTTTTCGCCGCCCGAAAGCTCAAAAGGCGATTTGTTGGCAAAGCGGTTTGCGTCAAGCCCAACAAGGTGCATGGCCTCCTCCACCCGAACGGCGATTTCAGGCTCCTTAAGCCCCATGTTGCGCGGCCCGTAGGCGATATCCTTGGCTACGGTTTCCTCAAACAGCTGGTACTCGGGGTACTGGAACACCATGCCCACAAGCTTTCGCCCCTGCGCGCGCTGCTTTTTGTCGTGCATGTCAAAGCCGTCCACCGTCACCTTGCCGCTGGTTGGCTGAATCAACCCGTTGAGGTGCTGGATGAGCGTGGACTTGCCGCTGCCCGTGTGCCCGATGATGCCTAAGAACTCTCCCTCATAAACGGTAAGGTCGATGTCCTTTATGGCGCTAAACGCGATGGAGCTCCCGCCCATATAGGTATGGGTCAGTTTTTCAACAACAATGGACATAACGCGTCCGCAATCTCCTCTACCGTAATCGCATCCCGCGGGATGTCGAGGCCTTCGTCCAAAAGCCTGTCGCGAAGCTTCGCCATGGCAGGTACGTCAAGCCTGTAGCGCCGCAAAACCGCAGTCTGCCGGAATACGTCCTTGGGCGTGCCCTCTAAAATGAGGCGTCCTTCTGCCATTACCGCAACGCGGTCGGCAAAAACTGCCTCCTCCATATACTGTGTAATCATAACAACCGTAATGCCCTTTTCGCGGTTGAGCCGTGAAACCACCTTTAGTACCTCGCGCCGTCCGCGCGGGTCGAGCATGGCGGTCGCCTCGTCGAGCACCAAAACGTCCGGCTGCATGGCGAG
Organism: Bacillota bacterium; assembly: GCA_023416895.1. Lineage (GTDB taxonomy): Bacteria > Bacillota > Clostridia > Christensenellales > CAG-138 > UBA7707. The sequence goes on from JAEZGQ010000190.1 coordinate 2,942, forward strand.
CATTCCCGCAATGGCGATGCGCTGCTTTTGCCCGCCCGAAAGTAGGTGCGGCGCGTTTTGCGCAAAGTCCTTCATGCCCACGCTTTCAAGCGCCTCGTCCACGCGCTTTCTGATTTCTTCCGGCGCAACGCCGAGGTTTTCGGGCCCGAAGGCCACGTCCTCCTCGACGACGGTGGTTACAAGCTGGTTGTCGGGGTTTTGAAACACCATGCCGACCTTTTGGCGAATGGCGAGCGTGTGTTTTTCATCCTTGGTGTTCATGCCCTCAACAACAACATCGCCCGAGCTTGGCAGCAAGAGCGCGTTCAAGTGCTTGGCGAGCGTGCTTTTCCCCGAGCCGTTGTGCCCGACGACCGCAAGAAACTCGCCTCGTTTTATGGAAAGCGAAAGCCCTTCGATTGCCGCGGGACCTTCGCCGTCGTATTTATAGGTAATGTTTTTGACCTCGATCATGTTTCCCCGTTCAAGCGTCAGTTTTCCTTATTTTTCAACGCTCCAATAATAAGCATGGCGCGCCACGCTTAAGTATACCCTACGCGCCGCGCTTTCGCAAGGGATGCGGGATATGCTAAGCCTTATAAGCAACGTGCCGCGTAACTTTGTCACCCGGCGCAGTGCGGTTGCCACGCGATGAAGCATATCGTATAATAAAGTATCACATCCTATTATGGGGAAAGGATTTCCTTGTTTATGAAACGTACCCGGCTTGTACGCCTAATCGGCCTTATACTTTGCATTGCCCTTATAACTGCACTCCCTGTGTTTTCGCTTGCGGACGCGGGCAATTTTTCCGGCGGCTCCGATTATGGCGGAAGTTCGGGCGGCGACAGCTGGGGTGGCAGCAGCAGTTGGGATAGCGACTATTCAAGCGGCGGCTACTTCTATTCCGGCAGCGGCGATTCTTCGGATGATGGCGGCGGCGGTTTCTTTATTTTTCTGATCATCGGCGTGATCGTGCTGGTCCTCTTCTTTCAAAACAAGGGCAAAATGAACGCTGCCTCCCAAAACGCGGGCAATGTGGCAACCGCCGGCACGCCGCAGGGCGTCTTGAAGCCCATTTCCACGCTGCTTGCGGAGGATCCGGAGTTCTCCGAAAACGAGATGAAGGAAAGGATTTCCAACCTTTACATGAAGCTTCAGGATGCATGGGAAGGCAAGGCTTGGGAACCCATGCGCGCCCATGTGACCGAGGAGCTTTACAACCAGTTTGCCCGCCAGCTCGACGAATACATTCGCAACCATCATACCAACCATGTGGATCGCATTGCGGTGCTCAGCGTAGAGCTTCGCGGCGTAAGGCAGGATGAGGTGAACGATGCGTTGATCGCGCGCATCAAATCGCGCATAGTCGACTATGTGGTGGACGATAACACCGGCGCACTCATCAGCGGCAGCAAAACCAAGGAGCTCTTTATGGAATACGAGTGGACGCTCATCCGCTCCCGCGGCGTAAAGACCGAGCACAACGACCACCCCGAAACCGTAAACTGCGCCAACTGCGGTGCGCCACTTGACCTAAGCTATTCGGCCAAGTGCGGCTACTGCGGCAGCGTAACGGTAAACTCCCAGTACGACTGGGTAATTTCCGCCATCAAGGGCATATCGCAGCGGAGCGCCTAGCGCCTTCGGCTGTCAAGCAAGTGCCTTGCGGCACTTGCTTGAGGTTTACAGGAATCGCCTATGCGTTCCGCATGGTCGGCGCTTCCTGAAAAGAACGCCTTGCAAAGCAAGGCTTCCCGCCTCCACCGCGCATGTCGCTGGAGGCGGATTAGAGCCTCCGCGACCCAAGTAAATTTTAAGGCCAAGCGGCGCACCCAAAAGGATGCGCCGCTTTCTTTTATGAAAACCATAAAACATGTTGGGGCTGGCTTAAAAAACCGTTTCCTCCACAATGTTCAACAGCCGTTCTTTTTCCGAAGCAGCTACGTTTTCCGAAAGCCTTGCACCGGCAACGATGGGCATCCATTTAAGAACGTCCTCGCGCTTTGCGCCGCTTCTGCCGCAATACAGTTCCAAATAACCTTCCGCAAGCTCCTTGGAATTTCCCGCATAAAGAAGATAGGTGCGGCAGGCATCCGCGTAAGGCGTACCGGCGCTTGCATCCGCCCAGTCGATAATTACGGTTCTCCCCTCTGTACAGATCAGGTTGAATACATGAAAATCGCCGTGGCAAAGCTTATTTTGCACAGGCAGCTTATAAAGCCGCGCCAAAAGCGCTTCGCGCCATGCCGCTTTCAAAGAACCCGCCTGTTGTATCTGCCGCGCGAGCTTCTCGTGCATCGGCTCAAGCGCATCCTCCTCCACGGTTTTTTGGTGCATCCCGGTTTGGATTTCCACAGAAAGCGCCA
>JAEZGQ010000017.1 GCA_023416895.1 Bacillota bacterium
ACGGTAGACGAGGCCTTAGTCGACGCCATGCTGCAAAATGAAAAGATCGTGCCGTACCTCGACATTCCGATACAGCACATCAGCCCGCGCATGCTTCTTGCTATGAACCGCCACGGTACACGCAGCCATATTGAGCATATGTTACGGTACATCCGTACAGCTTCGCCCGACTTTATCCTTCGTACCACGGTAATGGTAGGCTTCCCGGGCGAAACAGAGGACGACTTTCAACAGCTTTACGACTTTATCGGCGAGCACGAGTTCGACAGATTGGGCGCGTTTGTTTTTTCACCGGAGGATGGAACACCCGCAGCGGAGTTTTCCGCGCAGGTAGATGAAGATACCGCCAAAAAGCGGCTCGATGCGATCATGAAGCTCCAGCAGGAGGTTTCTTTAAAACGTAATCGCACGCGTGTCGGAAAAACCTACCGCGTTTTAACGGAACGCGTGGAAGGCAAAACCGGCTTTGGCCGTTCCTATGCCGAAGCGCCTGAAGTAGATGGTGCGATTTCGTTTCCCATATCCGGCACACCGCCGCGCGAAGGAGAATTTGTGCAAGTGCGCATAACAGGCGCAAGCCATTATGATTTGCAGGGGGAACAGGTATGAATTTACCCAACAAGCTCACGCTCTTACGGATGCTTTTGGTGCCGGTGTTCATCGCTTGCTTCTACATCGGCGTGCCATGGAGGCTTTACCTTGCGGGCGGTGTGTTTTTTGTCGCATATTTGACGGACATTCTCGACGGGCAAATTGCACGCAAGCAGAAAATCGTAACGGATTTTGGCAAGCTGATGGACCCCATCGCCGACAAGCTTCTTACTGCGAGCGCGCTTGTTATGCTTGTTGGCGAACAAATGCTTTCGCCGGTTCCTGCGTTCATCATCATCGCGCGTGAGTTCATCATCAGCGGCTTTCGCCTTGTTTCTGCCGGCAACGGTAGCGTGATCGCAGCAAGTTGGCTTGGCAAAACCAAAACCGTCACCCAGTGCGTCGCTATTCTTTTTATTCTGTTCGACGATCTGATTGCGAAGCTTATCGGGTTCCCACTTGGCACCGTGGTAATGTGGGTTTCCGTGTTCTTTACCGTTTGGTCGGGCGTCGACTATATTCTTAAAAACAAAGGAGCCGTGAGCTTTCGCTAAGCTCGTTTTTCTATGATAACAGCTGAAATCGTTGCGGTAGGAACCGAACTTTTGATGGGGCAAATCCTCAATACAAACGCACAGTTTATCGCGCAAAGACTTGCAGGTGCGGGCGTAAACCATTTTTTTCAGACCGTCGTGGGAGATAACCCTACGCGCCTTACGCAGACGCTTTCTTTGGCGCTCTCGCGCGCCGATGTAGTAATTGTAACCGGCGGGCTTGGGCCTACGGGCGACGATCTTACCAAGGAAACCGCGGCGGCGCTTTTTAACAAGCCGCTTCAGTATGACGAGGAAAGCCTTTCAACGCTGAAAAACCGTTTTGAAAAAATGGGCAAAGAGATGACACCCAACAACCTAAAGCAGGCGATGTTCCCCCGAGGAAGCATCATTTTAAAAAACGACAATGGTACCGCGCCCGGTTGTATCATCGAGGAGAATGGTAAAGCGATTGTGCTTTTGCCCGGGCCGCCGCGTGAAATGCAGCCGATGTTCGAAGAGCAGGTACTTCCTTATATTACGCAAAAAGACGGCGGTACGCTGTATTCACGCGTTATCCGTATTTTCGGCGTAGGGGAATCCGCCGTGGAATACCGCCTCAAAGAGCTTATCGAGCGGCAAACAAACCCCACGGTGGCTCCTTATGCGCTTACGGGTGAGGTAACGCTTCGCGTGACAGCGCGCTGTAAGGATACGGCCGAGGGTGAAGCGCTCGTTGCGCCTATCCTTGAAACCATTCAAACGACAATCGGCGACGCCGTTTATTCTACAAACAACGAGGCGCTGCATGAGGTATGCGGCAAGCTTCTTATGAAAAAAAACATGACCCTTTCGGTAGCGGAAAGCTGCACGGGCGGGCTTATCGCTTCTACCATCGTTTCTATGCCGGGAAGTTCTGCGTTTTTTACGGAGGGAGCAGTCACTTATGCAAATTCTGCTAAGCAAAACCGTCTGAACGTAAAAGAGGAAACCCTTTCAAAATACGGTGCGGTCAGCCGTGAAACGGCGCTTGAAATGGCCGAGGGGATGCGCGTATCTTCGGGAAGCAATATCGCGCTTTCGGTAACGGGCATCGCAGGCCCCGACGGCGGTACCGAGGCAAAACCCGTCGGACTTGTTTACATCGGCCTTGCCGACCAAAAGGGGGCAGAGGCATATGAGTTTCGCTTGAGCGGGAACCGCGAACGCATCCGTCAGCTTGCGTGTTTAAACGCGCTTGACATTTTGCGGCGCAGATTAAAAGAATAACGTGCAAAATACCCGAACAAATGTTATAATAAATTTAATGTTACAAGAGGGATGGTGAAGACCGAAAGGTCGCTTCAGGTATGGTGGGGAAGGAAAAGGCATTGGAAATGGCCTTGAGCCAAATCGAAAAGCAGTTTGGCAAAGGCACCGTAATGAAATTGGGAGACGCTGCTTCCAAAATAACAGTTTCCACAATACCTTCGGGGTGTTTGGAGCTCGACATTGCGCTTGGCGTAGGCGGTATCCCGAAAGGCAGGATCATCGAAATCTACGGGCCGGAATCCTCCGGTAAAACCACCATGGCGCTGCATGTGGTCGCCGAATCGCAAAAGCTTGGCGGCACAGCGGCATTTATTGACGCAGAGCACGCGCTCGATCCGGTTTACGCAAAAAATCTTGGCGTAAACGTGGATGAGCTTTATGTTTCCCAGCCCGACAACGGCGAGCAGGCACTCGAAATTACCGAGGCGCTCGTGCGAAGCGGCGCAATCGATGTGGTCGTTATCGACTCCGTGGCAGCGCTTGTACCGAAGGCCGAAATCGAAGGTGATATGGGTGATTCGCATGTGGGCTTACAAGCAAGGTTGATGTCGCAGGCGCTCAGAAAGCTTGCGGGCGTAATCAGCAAATCCAACACCATCGTTATTTTCATCAACCAGTTGCGTGAAAAGGTAGGGGTTATGTTCGGCAATCCCGAAGTAACGACCGGCGGCAAGGCGCTCAAGTTCTACGCCTCCATCCGTTTGGACGTGCGCAAAATTGATACCCTTAAAAACGGCAACGAGGCTTACGGCAACCGCACACGCATCAAGGTTGTGAAAAATAAGGTCGCGCCGCCGTTTAAATCTGCCGAGTTCGACATCATCTACGGCGAGGGGATTTCCAAGGAAGGCTCCATTTTGGATATGGCCGTTGCCCGTAAAATTGTGCAGAAAACCGGCGCTTGGTATTCTTACGGTGATCTGCGCATCGGCCAGGGCCGTGACAACGCGCGTACCTTCCTAAAGGACAACAAAGAGCTTTGCGCCGAAATCGAAGCAAAGATTCGCGCGGAAATCGCCAACATTCAGATGTCGCAAGGGGCGGAAAACGACACTGACGAGCTTACGGAAGACTAAAATGCCGATTTTCAAAAAAGTTTACAGTCAAGGATGCCCGATTTGGGCATCCTTGACTTTTATTTTCAAAGGGTTTACAATAATTTAGAGTTATTGTGCCGGTATGTAATTTCGTAAATAGCCGTTGTTTTATTTATGAAACTGTATCCGTGCAGACGGAATAATAATTCCGGATACATTTTATATATTTTTGGAGGTGCTCAATTCGGTGAGTGACATTTTAATCCCCATCGTAACTGGGGTGGTTGCCCTTGGTGCGGGCATAGCAGGCGGGTACTACTACAGAAGAAACATCGCGGAAGCCAAAGTTGCAAGGGCGGAAGACGCCGTCCGTAAAATGATCGACGACGCCCAGAAAAAGGCAGAGACCATTAAAAAGGAAACTGTGCTGGAAGCAAAAGAAGAAGTATACCGCATTAAGAGTGAAAGTGAACGTGAACTAAGGGAAAGGCGCGCGGAACTACAGCGCACGGAACGTAGGCTTTTGCAACGCGAGGAAACGCTCGACAAAAAGTTTGATGGCATTGAACAGCGTGAGGAATCGCTTAACAAAAAGCAAAAAGATGTGGAGAACATGGAGTCTTCCATCAAGGAGATCCACGACAGACAGCTCAAGGAGCTTGAAACCATCTCCGGCCTTTCCATGGATGAAGCGAAAACCATCCTTTTGAACAATGTGGAGCGCGAGGCGCGCCACGACGCGGCTGTTATGCTGCGCGAAATCGAAGCAAAAACCAAAGAAGAGGCAGACAAAAAGGCTCGCAATATCATCTCTCTTGCAGTGCAGCGTTGTGCTGCCGATCATGTTGCGGAAACTACAGTTTCCGTCGTGCCGCTGCCCAACGATGAAATGAAGGGCCGCATCATCGGCCGCGAGGGCCGCAACATTCGTACGTTGGAAACGGCTACGGGCGTTGATCTTATCATCGACGATACACCCGAAGCGGTGATTCTTTCCGGTTTTGACCCAGTGCGTCGCGAGGTTGCACGCATCGCACTTGAAAAACTGATCCTCGACGGGCGTATTCATCCTGCCCGCATTGAGGAAATGGTTGAAAAAGCCAGAAAAGAAGTGGACACGCAGATCCGTGAGGCCGGTGAACAGGCCGTGTTTGAGGTTGGCGTTCACGGGCTTCATCATGAGCTTGTGAGGCTCCTCGGTCGGTTGAAATACCGCACGAGCTATGGCCAGAACGTGCTCAAACATTCTGTTGAAGTGGCACACCTTGCGGGGATCATGGCGGCAGAGCTTGGTGCGAACATATCGCTTGCAAAGCGCGCAGGCCTTCTGCACGACATCGGCAAGGCGGTTGACCACGAGGTTGAAGGCCCGCATGTTCAAATTGGCGCGGATTTGGCCAAAAAATATCGTGAAAACAACCAGATCATCAACGCCATCATGGCGCACCACGGCGATGTGGAGCCCACTTCCATAGAAGCGGTGCTCGTGCAGGCGGCCGACGCTATTTCTGCTGCGCGCCCGGGTGCTCGCCGCGAAACACTAGAAAACTACATCAAGCGCCTTGAAAAGCTGGAGGAAATCGCAAACTCGTTTGAGGGCGTGGATAAATCTTTCGCCATTCAGGCCGGACGCGAAGTGCGCATCCTTGTAAAGCCGGAAAACGTGAACGATGCCGATACCATCATTATGGCGAAGGAAATCGTGAAGCGCATCGAATCCGAACTCGAATATCCCGGCCAAATCAAGGTCAATGTTATCCGCGAAACGCGCGCGGTGGAATTTGCAAAATAAGGCGTTGCGCCACAGTTCAAAAAAGGATATGCTCTTTAGCATATCCTTTCTTTATGATGGGAGATCTTGGAGGAAACATGGAAAACCGCATTCCCGTTGCCGACGCGCACAGCGACTTTCTTTACTATATGGTGCACGGCGGCTATGACATACGAACCGTTTCAAAAAACCAGGCACTGAACCTTGAAAGGCTTCAACAAGGTGGCGTTTCGCTGCAATTTTTTGCGGCTTGGGTAGATCCTTCAAGCCGCGTTTCCTGCTTGCAGCAGGCGCTCGAATTGACGGACGCTTATTGGCGCATGCTTTCCCAAAACGAGGAGTTTGTTCCCTTCCGCAAGGATTTTTCGCCCGAAAGCGGAAAAATCGCAACCGTGTTGACCATTGAGGGCGGAGAAGCCATTCACGGCAGGCTTGAAAACCTGCGGCTGTTTCATAGGCTCGGCGTGCGCGCCATGACGCTTACATGGAACGCGACCAACGAGCTTGCCTCGCCGGCCATGCGGCGCGGTCGCAAAGGGCTTACAGCCTTGGGCAAGGAAGTGGTGGGGGAAATGTGCCGCCTAGGAATTGCCCCCGATGTTGCGCACCTGAATGATGCGGGCATAGACGAGCTTTTAAGCATCGCCACAGTGCCGGTTTTTGCATCACACTCCAATGCGCGCACGGTATGCGACCATCCGCGCTCGCTTTGCGACGAACACATTCTGGCGATTGCAAAGCAAGGTGGTGTAGTATGCGTCAATTTTTACCCGCCGCAGCTCACCAAGGAAAAACCCGCTGCAATACGGCACATCGCAAAACATATTGTCCATATCGCAAAGCTTGCGGGGGTTGATGCCGTTGGGCTTGGTTCCGATTTTGACGGCATGACCGACTGCCCGCCCGATATGAAACACAGCGGTAGTTATCCGAAGCTTATCGATGCGCTTCGAAGCGAGGGGTTTACGGAAGCGGAATTGCGAAAAATCGCCTATGAAAACCTGCGAAACTATATTGCGAAATTCTGCTGAACTACCTATTTGAGCTTGATCGGAACATAGATTTCAAGCTGTGAATACCCCATGGCCTTACCTGCTACGGGCGAGGTGATTACATGGAACATAGTATGGCGGTGGCTTGTTTCATCAAGCGCGAAATAGCCAGTATCCTCAACCCAGCTTTTTACGCCCTCGTGAACGCGCTGCCCATCTTCATCGTCGCCATCTTTTGAAACCGCCGCAGCAAAGAGTCCGCCCTCAAACGGCACAAGCACGAAGCCGCCCGCGTCAGAAGCGCCTTCCTCCATGGCATAGTACCACACCAGTCCCTGATGTTCTGCATCAAACCACATGAAATCGCGCGGTAAAAACTTATCTCTACGGTGCTTGTCGACCTCCGACCACCATGCGTCGAAAGGTTGTAGCCCCTCAAAATCCTTATGGCAGCCCGAGCTTGCCATGTTGCAGGCAGGCAACTCGACAATACGCACATCGGGCGCTTTTTTTAGCCTTGCGGAAACGTCCATAAGCTTAAGTACAGGCGAGGGGTTGCCTTGGTACTCCACGTTGGCCAACTGCTCAATTTCCTTCGCTTTTTCATAAAGCTGTTTGATGTCGGAATCCTTTTGAAAGTCAAAGCGCTTAATTTGCTCAATAAATTCAAGCACAACTGCTTTGAGCTCATGTAACAGCGCTACTTCATCGTCAATATTCTCAATTTTTTTGGAGAGCACTTCAAGAACGCCTTCCGAACCCTTGGCGTCAAAGATACGCTGAATATCTTTGACACTTATGTTGAGCTTGCGAAGAATCAGAATTTGCTCAAGTCGCTTGATCGCATTTTCGTCGTACATGCGGTAGGCATGTTCGTCGTTTCTAATGCTTTTTATTAGCCCCATGTCCTCATAATAGCGCAGCGTTCGGGCAGAAACATCGTATTTTAGTGAAATGTCGCGTATTTTGATCAAATCGCTCATAGTTTACCGCCTTATTTAAAGATGATAAAAGCATAAACGGTTCCCTAACGGAAGAGTCAAGCAGGGGAGAGAGGAAAACAAGAAAAAGAAAGCGCCCTTGAAGATCAAGAGCGTTTCACATATGAATAACTGGCAGGGGCAGAAGGACTCGAACCCTCAAGAACGGTTTTGGAGACCGCTATGTTACCATTACATCATGCCCCTATGAAATTTGCAACGTTGGTATTATAGCATTTCCAGTTCGTCCATGTCAATCAAGAGAATATGGTTTTGCCTGAGTGGCCGCAAATGTTATAATATACGCAGACATAAAAAAGGGGCTACAATTGTGAAAAAAATAACAATTTATACGGATGGAGCATGTTCCGGAAATCCCGGGCCTGGCGGCTGGGGCGCTATTTTGATGTACAACGAAACGCAAAAAGAGCTTTCCGGTGCGGAGCCCCAAACCACCAACAACCGTATGGAACTTTTGGCGGCCATTGAAGCGCTTAAGGCGCTCAAGGTACCGTGCGAAGTAAGCCTTTACACGGACAGCGCGTATTTGGCGCGCGCATTTACGGAAAGGTGGATTTACAACTGGCAGGCAAATGGTTGGAAGACAAGCGCAAAAAAAGATGTGGAAAACCAAGACCTTTGGCGGGAATTGATCGCACTTACGAAAAACCATAAAATCACGTGGGTTAAGGTAAAAGGTCACAGCGACAACGCCTATAACAACCGTTGCGATGCGCTCGCAAGAGGAGCCATTACAAAGCTGCGCGCGGAAGGGTCTGCCATGGAGCAGGCATAAACTTGTCGCTTTAACACTTGATTTTCTCATTACTATTCGTTAAACTTGTCTTTAACGAATAGTACGAATTGAGAAAAGCATGCTGCCCGCAGATTTGTAAATCGAGCCATAGAGATTTTTTAAGCTCCCCTGCCGAATCGCAGTTTAGGAGGTATCGCGTTGCCTAATGATTATGCCGGCATACAGTACAAAGAATACATGCGCAAACTCAAAGAAGCGCTTGCGGAGCTTCCGATGTTTTGCGAAGAGTTTTTTAGAGGGATTGAAAATACGACGCTTATCCGCACACGCTATGCGTATGCTGTAGATTTGCGCTTGTTTTTTAAGTATCTCACTACAGAGTTTGACGAGTTCAAAAGCGATACGCTAAAATCCCTAACGCTTGCGCAGCTCGACCGTGTGACCGCTACGCAGATCGAAATGTTTTTGGGTCATATTTCGCTTTATACCAACGCGGAAAACGCTGAGGTATTTAACCATGAGCAGGCAAAGGCGCGCAAGCTTTCGGCCATCCGCTCTCTTTACAAATATTTCTTGAAAAAAGAAAAAATCGAGCACAACTCCCCTGCCCTTGTGGAGATTCCCGTGATCCGAGAAAAAAACATCATCCGTTTGGAGCCTGACGAGGTTGCAAACCTCTTGGATGCCGTGCAAAGCGGCGAAGGCTTAAGCGAAACGCAAAAAAAATACCACCGGCTCACCCAGGCTCGTGACTTGGCGATCCTTACGCTTTTTTTGGGAACGGGCATTCGCATCAGTGAGCTAGTGGGTATTGATATGGATGACATCAACTTCAGCGCAAACGAGTTCTCCATCATACGAAAAGGCGGCAAGCAGGATATTTTGGTATTCGGTGACGAGGCGCGCGCGGCGCTTCTTACCTATATGCTCGAGCGCGAAAAATGTAACGCCGCAGATGGCCACGAAAACGCATTGTTTCTCTCGCTCCAAAACAAGCGGCTTACGGTGCGTGCCATTGAAAACCTCGTCAAAAAATATGCCGCCGTGGCCACACCGCTCAAAAAAATTTCGCCCCACAAGCTTCGCAGCACATACGGAACCTCGCTGTACCGCGAAACGGGCGATATCTATTTGGTTGCGGACGTGCTTGGGCACCGCGACGTAAATACAACGCGCAAGCATTACGCCGCTATCTCAAAAGATCGCAGGCGCCTTGCGGCAAAAGTCGTAAAGCTGCGCGAGGATGGGCCGAAGGATTGAACGGTTGCTTTTGGAACCGTGTTCGAATCGGTGCAGCATTAAGGCGAGCGGACTGGCGTTTAACTGCGTTTTTTGCGGCTTGCGTGCAGCTTCGGCTGCGGGGGATTGTTTTTTGCATCCTCTTGAAAAGAAGCTGCAAGCTTTGCTTCCCATTCCGCCAAAAGCTCCGGAGGGATATTTAAGGGCTCAACCTCATCCGCATCTTCCTCTTCGTCTTTCTCGTCAAAAAGTGCCGCTATGGCGGATTGCTGCTCCTGCTCCGGCATAAATTCTGTATCCTCACCATCGGCTTGAAATTCCGCCATGATCACGCGATAACCGGTTTCATCCGAATCGTCCGAAGGCTGTTCTAGGCACTTGCAGCAGTTGTCGCATCGTTTATTGGGATCAAGATCACAAAAATCATTCTCAAAGTCGTTGTTCATCGTAAGCTCCTTCGCGGCGGCAAACAGAGCGAAGAATCCCTCTTTTTCGGGAACGAACAACTGTTTGCCATTTTGTACCGCATGTAGTATACTGTACTTAGCATTATAGCACGAATCAGTATTGTTCAAAACAAAAGGCGGAACCGATATGAAGGGTTTGGGAAAAACGCAACAGGCAGTTTACGATTATATTCGGGAGTTCATTCAGGAACGCTCCTTCCCTCCCACCGTGCGCGAAATCGGAGCGGCGGTCGGCTTAAAGTCCACCTCAAGCGTACATTCCCACCTTAAGGGGCTTGCGGATAAGGGTTACATCCGTTTAAACCCCTCCAAGCAGCGCTCCATCACCCTTGCGCAGTCCATTGCGCCGCAGGCACAGGCGATTCCGCTTGTGGGTACGGTTGCAGCTGGGCAGCCCATTTTTGCGGAAGATAACATTCAGGACTATTATTCACTTCCTACCCCGCTTCTTCATGGTGCGGAGCAGGATGAAGCGTTTCTCCTTCGCATCAGCGGGCAAAGCATGATCGACATCGGCATGATGGACGGGGATATGATCGTTGTTCACAGCGGCATTTCCGCCAACAACGGCGACATTGTCGTGGCCCGTATCGGCGGCGATACCGCCACCGTAAAGCGCGTATTCTTTGAAAAATCCGCCGTTCGCCTACAGCCGGAAAACACCACCATGGCGCCGATTTATGCGGCCTATGCGGACGTTGAAATCATCGGCAAGGTAATTGGGCTTCTGCGCCAGTATTGAAGCAAAAATCATGGCACATAAAAGGACGCTCGTTAGGTAGTCATGCATAATGGCGTATAAAATTAATCTGTTTATGGGCACTGTCAAGCAAGATGGCCAAAAACAAGCGTATCGTTCCAGAAGAGCAATACGCTTGTTTTCATTTTATAGAGCAACCATAATTTCATGCTCGTGCCTTTTGTTTTTATGGATTGCAATTAAAACCCTCCATTATAACACTAGACTTTTATATGGTGATATTATGGGACAATAGAATGGCGGTGAACAAATGAACACTTACAAGACATCTGAAATTGCACATAGCATTGGAATCCATCCCAATACCGTGCGGCTTTATGAAGAACTTGAACTGATTCCCAAACCGGAGCGTAAAGAAAATGGCTATCGTGTCTTTACAGATCTTCATATGGAGCAGATCAAATTTGTGAGAATTGCTCTAAAGGTTGAAGTCCTGCAAAATGGCCTGAGGAAGCAAGCGATTGCTATTCTTAAAACTTCCGCGCTCGGAAATTTTGACAAGGCAATTTGCTTGACAAAATATTATTTGCATCAGATTAGAAATGAGCAAAAAAATGCCGAAGAAGCTATAGAGATTACTGAAAAGTTATTATCGGGTGGCAGTCAGGAAACAGGCCCTACATTTTTAACCAGAAAAGAAGCGGCCGATTGTTTGCAAATCTCAATAGACGCATTAAGAAATTGGGAAATGAACGGATTACTTGCTGTAAAGCGAAAACATAATGGATATCGCGTTTATGGTGACGAAGATATTCGGCGGTTAAAGATCATACGTTCCTTGCGGTGTGCCAATTACTCTCTTTCAGCAATTTTGCGAATGCTGACTACCCTATCCCGAAATCCCGAAGCGGACATTCGGCAGGCAATTGATACTCCAAAGCAAAATGACGATATTATTTCTGTATGCGATAAGCTACTCACATCATTGCATTGCGCTGAACAAAATGCAAAAGTTATGCTTGCTCATCTTGAAAAAATGAAAAAGCAGTTTCATGGAAACCCTACACTTTAACACCAGACTTTGTTCTGGTGTTATTCTTTTTTATGCAAAGAAAAGGAGGGATTTAATCGCATGGAAACAACGATTGAAGTAAAAAACCTATGCAAGTCTTATGGCCACATCAAAGCAGTGGAGAATATCAATATCTCCATTTGCCGTGGAGAAGTATTTGGCTTGTTGGGTGCAAATGGTGCGGGTAAAAGCACCACAATTGAATGTATTTTGGGAACAAAAAAGCAAGATGGCGGAACCATATCCATTTTGGGAATGAATCCGCAGAAAGAGCGGAAAAAATTGTTTGAGAGAGTTGGCGTCCAATTTCAGGAAGCGAGCTATCAGGACAAAATAAAGGTAGCTGAACTTTGTGAGGTCACGGCTTCCCTTTACAAAACCTCTCTGGATTATGGCATTCTTCTAAAACAATTCGGACTTTCTGACAAGCTAAAAAGCCTGGTCAGTGAGCTTTCTGGAGGCCAGAAGCAGCGACTTTTTATCGTGCTGGCACTAATCCCAAACCCCGAGGTCGTATTCTTGGACGAGCTAACCACCGGCTTGGACGCTAAAGCACGACGGGATGTATGGAAAAGCCTTTTCGAATTAAAAGCGAAAGGAATTACGATTTTATTAACTTCTCATTTTATGGACGAGGTAGAAGCTCTTTGCAACAAAATCATGATTTTGAAAAAGGGAGAAAGTATTTTTTACGGAACAGTACAAGAAGCAATCGCTTCTAGTCCTTATGGAAAATTTGAGGACGCATACCTTTGGTACACTGACGAGGAGGTAGAAAATGAAAGCGTTTAGAGCTTTACTTAAAACAGAAATCTGGTTATCCCTCCGTGGGATGGACATGTTCATTTTTGCCATCTGTATGCCTGTTGTTGTCGTTATTATCTTGGGCGCGGTGTTTGGAAATAAGCCTGCTTTCGACGGTGCAGAACATACCTATTTGGAACAATCCTTCGGTGCGGTATCAACCATCGCCATTTGTGCCGGAGGTGTAATGGGGCTTCCCTTAGTTATATCTGATTATCGAAGCAGAAAAATATTAAAGCGGTTCAAAGTCACACCTACCAGTCCTGCTCTTATCTTGGCGGTACAGGTTGTCATTTACGCACTGTATTCGATTGTTTCACTTATCCTTGTCTATGCAACAGGGGCGATATTTTTCGGCTATCAGTTATACGGCTCGTGGCTTCAATTCTTAGGAGCATACTTACTGGTGATGCTTTCGATGTTCAGCATTGGGCTACTGGTGGGAGGAATTGCACCAAACATTAAAATTGCAAGCGTCGCTGCCAGCCTGCTGTATTTTCCGATGCTTATTTTTTCAGGAGCTACTCTGCCTTACGAAGTGATGCCCGTTGCACTACAAAAAGTAGCAGATATATTGCCATTGACACAAGGAATAAAACTTCTCAAAGCTGCTTCACTCGGTCTGCCAATAGATAGTGTTTTTATTCCGGTGCTTGTGATGATTGTAATTGCAATAATCTGCACCACTGTTTCTCTCCGCTTTTTTAAGTGGGAATAGACTTCCACAAGATGAATTTCTTGCAAAGATGAATATGAAATATACAGCACCGAGCTGACTATCTTAAATGATTGGTTAGTAAGGTGTTGGTGGAAGCGCTGGACAAGTCCGGTGGGAAGCGCAAACAGAAAATTCACATCAGCCATGATTTGGCGGGAATCCTGAACGAAACACATGAATAGACGAAAGAATGGCGTAGCCTTACCGCTACGCCATTTTCTCAAAACTGATTTTATACTGTTTTACGAAGGGCTGTCTTTCGGGCGTCCTTTTGCAATGCGACAACACATTATAGTTTCACTTCACCAAGCTTCAAAAGCGCATCGAGGGCGAACATTGCGCCCATTCTGCCGTGTGCGTAGGTAAGCCCGCCCTGTACATAAGCGGTATACGGCTCACACAAGGGTGCGTCGGCACTCAGTTCAATGGAGGCACCCTGCACAAACGCGCCTGCCGCCATAATGACTTGGTTTGTGTAACCGGGCATATCCCATGGCTCGGGTACGGCAAAGCTATCAACAGGCGCGGCTTTCTGAATGCTTCTGCAAAATTCGATAAGCGCCTCAGCCGATGAAAACCTTAATGCCTGCACGATGTCCGAACGCACCGCGTCGCTCGCGGGCATGGTATCCATTCCTGCAAGCTCGAACACCTTGGCAAAAAGTGCCGCGGTTTTTACGCTTTGTGCCGTAACATGCGGCGCAAGGAAGAGCCCTTGGTAAAACGGCTGGTAGCTGCCCGCGTAGGAACCCACTTCCCTGCCCATTCCCGGCACGGTCAGGCGCTGTGCGATGCGCTCGATGTATTCCGCTTTGCCTGCAATGTAACCGCCTGTTGGCGCAAGCCCGCCGCCCGGGTTTTTAATCAGCGACCCGATCTGCACGTCTGCTCCGTAAAATACGGGTTCATGCGCACAGGTAAATTCGCCGTAGCAGTTGTCCACCACAAAAATCGCCTCGGGCGCTGTTTCGTGCACAATCCGGAAGAAAGCCTCCATTTGTTCCGGCAAAATTGCGTTGCGCCAGGAATAGCCGCGCGAACGCTGTACATACACGACCTTTGCAGGCTCCTGAAGCGCGTTAAGCATCGCCTCAACGTCGATAGCGCCTTGTTGAGTAAGCTCGAGCTGTTTATAGGTTACGCCGAGCCGTTTGAGAGAACCGTATTCGTTGCCGCTGATGCCAATGGCCTTTTCGAGCGTATCATAGGGCTTTCCCGTGACGCAAAGCAATGTATCGCCCGGCTCTAAAAGGCCGCTGAGCGCGGTAAAGATGGCGTGCGTGCCGGAGGTGAACTGCGGGCGAACCAGCGCATCTTCCGCTTCCAGTGCGCGCGCGAACACACGGTCGAGCGCGTCACGGCCATCGTCGCCGTAGCCATAGCCCGTGGTCGGCGTGAAATGCCGAAGGGCAATGTTTTCTTTTTGAAAAGCAAGCAAAACGCGCGCCTGATTGTGCGCCTCAACGCTGTCGATTTGCGCAAAAACAGCCGCAAGCGCGGCTTCGGCATCCAGTGTAAAACGTACGGCGCTGTCGCTTAAGCCAAGCGCCCCAAAGAAAGAAACATCGATTTGGTTCAAGGTTTAAGGTTCCTCGCTTTCCGCGTTCTTTTGAAATTCAAACTGCACAGGTTTTTCCGGCGTTATGGTGGAGATGGCGTGCTTGTAGATCATCATCGGTTTTCCTCCAACTTCTACAAGCAAAACAAAGCTGTCAAACGCCTGTACCAGCGCATTTTTGATCTGAAAACCATTTGTAACATGGATGGAAACCGGAATGCATCCTTTTTTGACCGTGTTCAAAAGCGTGTCCTGTACGTTAATGGGTTTGTTCATGGTCTCCCCCTTCCAGCGCGCAAACCGCCGCTTCGGTAAGAGCCTCCCGGCTTTCGTACTGCGTAACATCAAGCCATACGATGCGCTTGTCGCGCTTGAACCACGTAAGCTGTCGCTTTGCAAAATGGCGCGTTTCAAGCTTAATCGCGGCAATCGCCTCATCAAGCTTGCATGCCCCGTCGACAAACACGTAGAGCTGCTTATAGCCCAAACCCTGCATTGCGGGCATGTCCGCCGTTACCCCAAGTGCCCTGAGGCGCTTCACTTCGTCGATAAGCCCTATCTGTATCATTTCATCCACTCGCTTTTCAATGCGCGCATATAGGAGTTCCCTGGGCATCGTGAGAGCGATGAGTTTCACATCGTACGGAATTTCTTCGTTTTTTTTGTTTTCAAAATCCCCACCGAATTCATCCATGGCCTTTCCTGTGAGTTTTACAACCTCCACCGCGCGGATGATGCGCTTAAGGTCATTTGGGTGAAGGCGGGCCGCACTCTTGGGGTCAAGCTCTTTTAAAAGCTTGTACAGTGAGCCGGGGCTTTGCGCTTCGGTTTCCGCAAGGTTTGCGCGAAGTTCGGGGT
>JAEZGQ010000037.1 GCA_023416895.1 Bacillota bacterium
GAAATTGTACACTATCAACGCTTTGGCGAGTGCCACGAAATTTTGCAGGCCATGTGCGTAGCGCCAAACCCGTGCGCTGAAATGATGGAAGGAAGAACGATGGGCGCGTATTCGGGCATGAAAATGCCCATGACCATGGGCGTAACCACCAATATGAAAACGCCTATGACGATGGGTGCGGCCACCGAGATGAACGCGCCGGTAACAAACGTTGCAGGTGTGACTACGGCAACAAAAGCCGCCGTATCCCCCGCCATGACCAAAGGGAACGTTGCGGGCACTACTAAGTAATGTACGGCCAGTTGCGCAAGTAAAATAAAAACCACCAGCGAAACTGGTGGTTTTTGTTTTGTCAGAGCATCTTACAGATGCTCTGAGCTCCACGGGGTAGGAACCGGAATGTCCTCCCCGTCACCACCCGTCGGCGTGGGAGGAGCAGGCGTTGGAGGAGCAGGTGTCGGCGGAGCAGGCGTAGGCGGGGTTGTTGTGGTAGGCGGTTTTGGCGTTGGGGCGGCGGTAGGCTTTGGAGTATATATTACAGGGGGCTGCGTCGCCTCAGGCCTTGGCGTGGGGGTAGCCGTGGGTTTCACAGTTGCGGTAGGTTTTGGCGTAGCCGTTGCTTTTGCGGTAGGTTTTGGCGTAGACGTTGCTTTTGGCGTTGCCGTTGCCGTTGGTTTAACGGTTTCCGTCGCCGTCGGAGAAGGTTCAGGCGTAACCGTTGGAACCGCAGATGGCGACGGAGAAACAGGGGCGCTTAGCGCGGGCGCAGGCGATGGTGTAACCGGGGGATCCGTCGGCTGCACTCCGGCTTCCGTAAGCACATAGGCGTCGTAAAGCTCTTCTAGATGGGCAACGGTTTTCCATTCCCCGCCTTCATCCATATATTGCAAGGTATTTCTGACGATACGCATTTCCGGCACAACAGTTCCATCCGCCATAATGATGGAGACCGAAGCTGAGGATACATCCGTGGCCATAAAGTAAACCATACTCCCAAGTATAATTACCGTCAACGACAGAAAAGCTACAACTACTTTTGCCCAAAGTTTCATGTTAACCATTTCCCTCTACAGTTGTGATGATATTCTGCACAAAATTATATGCCGGAGTATCCGGCTGGAACTCGTTTGCATCCATAATTTGCTTCGCTACATAATACAGGCTACGCGCTACCTGTCCGCCATAGAAAATGTACTGTACGCCGCCCTTTTCCAAAATAGCATAGGAGCGGAAGCCGTAGTAGCTGTTATAGTTTTGAGGCTCAATCCCCACGAGCACCGAAGCGAACTGTATGCGCCCAGCCTCGATTTTTATGTAGCGGTCACCAGAATCCCAGTAGGAGCGACCAAAGTTGGTGGATGCCCCCCCCTTGATAAACGGATAAACGCCCATACTGCTGCTGCCCATAACCACGGTACCGTATTCCAGAAGCTTAAACCCTTCAACGCCAGCGCCGATAAGCTGCTCTCGCAGCGTCTGGTTGATGCCGCTGACGAACCTAAGCCCCGTTTCGCCGGTTACGCGGATGGCGCAGCCATGGTAAGAAAGAAGGTTTTGCATGGCGTTTGGCAACGGCGTGGCGGTATAACCACTGCCAGTATAGGAAAGCGTCCATGCATACATTTCCTGCGGTGCGCCTCCGGAATAGTATTTATACATGACCGCAGTTTTTGCGGAGGTTTCATGAATTGTTGCCGTCAGCATGCCGTTTGCGGCGACGGCTGGAACCGCAACGCCATCCACCCACAAAACCGCATCCGTATAGCCCGAAGGCGGCGTAACGGTAATGTTGTAATTCGGAATGGAGGTACCCATGCTCTGCGTGGGAATGGCGTACCAAGATGACACATACGCGTCCTGTGCGCCGTACCTGATTTTGTACCATCCGGGCGCGGTATAGGCGTCCAAAAGCGCATAGCTTGCGCCGAGCGCCGCGGAACCGACGATGGTACCGCTTCCACCCGCGCTTGAAGGTTCGCTTCGCACGTTGCAGGAGTTTGTTACGTTAACGATGGATACGTTTGCAAAGCTCAGCGCAAACGCGCTCTTTGCGGCATAGCCGGTTTTCCCTTCAAAGGTAACGATGTAATAGTCGTCTTTCTCCCCTGTAACAGTAAGCGCGCTTCCCTTTCGGGCAACGCCAAGCTGAAGCGAACGCGTATCTGGGCGCGTGTACACAAACGCATCGCTCACCACGGCAAGCGGTCGGTTCGCAAGCGTTGGAAGGGCAGAGAGCGTTTCGCGATCCGTAAAGTTAGCGCCTACGGTAAGCGCCGTGTTGGGATAATAAAACGTAAGGATTTCGAAAACCGTTTTGTTTTCCGCCGCCATTTGCCTTGCGCCGATTTGGCTCATGCCGATGCCGTGCCCGTAACGCGCGTGGCGTATGGTATAGGTGCCCTCGGTTGTGTTATCGATCAGCCAAAAGCTTTCGAGCTTGTTGTTGGTAAAGCCGTAAACGCTGCTTTCCAACGCGGATGCGGGAATCACAACGGAAGCAGGCACATCCACAACGACGGGAGCGCCACCTTTTGTATAGCTACCGGCCCATGTAAGCGTAAGGTTGGCAAAATGTGAGCAGTATTCCGCCTTATCCCCTTTGTTTTCAACATAAATGGTACGGAATTTCTCATCCGCACAATCTGCGGTGAGGGAAAATGTTGTGAGCGAAATCGTGCCGGCCTCCTGATCGGTAAGCGCGTACGCGTTTTTGAGCACGGCCTTCAAAAAGCTGTTCAGCGCGCCGCCTGTCATGGGCACCGTTTTGGGAACCGTTACCTCTTCTAAATAATCGTTGGTGCCGTACTGTTTCGAATACCTAAGGTCGTAAACATCGGTTTTTACTTCGATGTATGCGGGAATTACGGTTTGCGCCGTCCAGCGGTGCGAGGGGATTTCTGTTACGCCGCCGTTTGACGCGGAATAAAACACTTCCACAATCGTTCCCTGATAGGTAAGCAGCAATTTTTCCGTAGCCGCAACCGCGGCAGTGGTGTTCGGTGCGTAGGTAATGCCTTTATACACCTGATCTTTGGAAGTATCCACAAGGTCGTAGCAAAGCGCGCTCGTAACAGCCTTATAAGCGTAGTTGCGCGCAGCAATGGCCTGTGCCTGCAGTGCCGCCGCGCCGAATCCGTCGCCGATTTCGCCCGGCACCACGCCGCACAAATAGTCTTCCATATAAACGCGGTTCACAAGGTATACGCCCTGATTGCCGTCGAGCTGCGCATATGCGGCAAGGCTGCCGCTATAGCTCAAATTGATGCCGTACCGTTCATTGTATAAGGTAAAGTAGTTGCTCTTCCCCTCAGGCGGCGTATGCTCCTTAATCTGAAACTGCGCAGCGCTAAAAAGCGGCGCGCCGCTGCTAGAAACGGTAACCATATCGTTGGCGTATGAAAAATTATACACGGCACCCGTTTGCGGGATAAAAACTGGTGTTCCGCTCGTATCGTAAACACAGTAGTTCCCAAAAAACACCACGTCTACGCTCGTATGCGAAGTGGACAACAGAACCCTCGGGTAAGAGGAATTGGCCACAACCATCTGCGGAGCTGCACGAAGCAGCGGCGAGCGCGGCGCGGGCGTATTTATGTTTTCCGTATGGCGATCCTCGGGCATAACGCCGTCTTGCGCAAGCAAGGGATCGTATGGCACCGAAGGGTCAATCACGCCTGAGTAATTTTCCGGATAGGTATAGGTATAGTCGGTTTCGCCTTCCGCCAGCGCAAAAAGCGGTATGGCAGCCAAGCAAAGAAGAAGCGCCAAAAAGGCAGCCGCAATTCGTTTGAAAAGGAACGGCGTTATGCGCCGAAACACCGGAACACCGAACATGCGATATCCTCTCCCGTTTGTGATGCTTTGAAAAGTGTACCACATTTTGTTTTCTTAATAACGAATTTTAGCCCTTTAAAACTGTTAACTTTATATGAATGGACGATTTTTGAGGAAAAAAAAGGAGAGGCTATCGCCTCTCCTTTTTAAATATTGAAGTTTATTTCGCCGCTTCCTGCGCGCCGTCCGGCTGTACCGGCTTGCCCAGATATTCCGGCAGTTCCATGCCCGCCATGTTGAAAAGCTCCTGCATCGGCGGAACGGACTTCATAAGCCCCGAAAGGAAGTTGGCTGTGGCGGGTGTACCGTCCTTGCCGCCCATGCCATCCCAAACGGTGACGCGGTCGATCTTAATGTTCTTAACGGCTTCCACCTGAATCCTAACGAGTTCCTCAAGCTTATCGGCAATCATCAATCGAATGGCATCGTTGGCGTTGCCGCCCGCGGCCCTAACGACCTCCGAAAGACCCGCCGCCTGTTTCATGAGCATTTCCTGCATACCGCGGCCCTCGGCTTCCATTTTGGCGAAAATGGCATCCGCCTCGCCGCGTGCGCGGCGCCGCAGCTGTTCAGCCTCGGCCTCGGCTGCAATTTCAAGCTGCCGTTTTTGGATTTCCGCTTTTACGAGAACGTCGGCCTCGAGCGTGGCCTTTTCCCTTGCCGCACGGGCGGATTCCGCCGCCTGCTCGGCCGCGTACGCTTCCTCGAGCGCCTTCGCGGACATGATCTTTTCCGCGGTCACGGCGCGGCGCA
>JAEZGQ010000077.1 GCA_023416895.1 Bacillota bacterium
AGTATCATAAAGGACAATAGCTTCATCCAAACGACGTTGATCCCGTTTAGGCGGGCGGATTTTTCGTTGATCCCAACCGCCTGTGTGTATAAACCGAGATTGGTAAGCCTTAAAATAAGCGAAACCAGCGCCCCCACAATGATTACGATGAGAATGGGGGTGGGTATGGGGATGCCCGGAATAAAGCTTCCGATGTAGCCCAGCAGCGGGCTTGAAACCGTGGGCGTTGCCCCGCCGTTTATCCAATACGCGATGGGTCGTCCGGCAGTAAACAATATTAATGTCGCAATCATCGGCTGAATTTTGAATACGGCAACCAATGTGCCGTTAAATGCGCCGAAAACAATTGCAACAACACAGCTTGCCAAAAACGCAACAAGGATGATTGGCATTGTAATTTGATTCTCGCGAAGCACGCGAACAAAAACGCTGCCCGCGATTGCCGCCGCCGCGCCAACGCTGATGTCCTGTCCTCTCGACGACGCCGTAACCAGCGTCATGCCAATCGCTAAAATAGCAAGCTCGGATGCCCCGTTTAGGATGCTGATGATGTTTCCGGAAAGTACGGTGTTCCCGTCGTTGTTGGTCGTAACCGTTAAAGAGAAAAATCCGACATCTCTGATTAAATTGAAAACAATCAGCAAAAGTAGCGCAAACAACGGGACAACCAATTGCGACCTTGCAAGCCTCTTGAAAATCTTAGCCATTTTGCGCTGCCTCCCCCGCTATCGTGTGCATGATTTTAGCTTGCGTCATGTCCTCCCCCTTCAGTTCGCCCACAATTTTGCGATCCCGCATAACGATGAGCCGCGAGCAAGTTCGAAGCATCTCCTCTATTTCAGACGAAATAAACGTAACGCTAACGCCTTCTTCCGCAAGTTTGAGTACAAGTTTTTGTATTTCAAGCTTTGTGCCTACGTCAATGCCGCGCGTTGGTTCATCTAAAATAAGGTACTTTGGATTTGTAAGCAGCCAGCGCGCAAGGATTGCCTTTTGCTGATTGCCGCCTGAAAGCGATTTTATAGGTGTATCTGTCGAAGCGGTTTTTATCCCCAGCAATTTGATGTACTCATCCGCAAAGGCCTCTGCCTCCGCTTTGGAAAACGGCCGGAAAAAGCCCTTCATTACCTGCAAGGCAAGTATAATGTTTTCACGTACGGACAAATCCTCAACGATGCCGTCCTGTTTTCTGTCCTCAGGCAGATATCCCACACCGTGCTTCATAGCATCTTTGGGTTTGGATATTTTAACGTCTTTTCCGTTCACCCTTACCCTGCCGCCGGTAATTTTATCAGCACCGAAGATCGCGCGGACGCTTTCACTGCGGCCGGAGCCAAGAAGCCCGGTAAATCCGTTTACTTCTCCCTTGTCGATTTTAAAGTCAAACGCCTTTGTACCCTCGGCGCTGGATAATCCAAACGCCTCAAAAACGGGGGCAGCATCCACGTTGGCTTGTAATGCCTTTTGATTTTGCAACGCCGAAATATCTTCAAGCTCTTTGCCCATCATTTTTGAAATGAGTTGAACGCGAGGCAACTCCTTTGTTTCGTACTCTCCTACAAGCTCACCATTGCGCAAAACGGTTATTCTGTCGCATATCTCGTACACCTGTTCAAGGAAATGCGTTATGAAGATCACGCCGACACCGCGGGACTTCAGTTCGCGCATAAGAGTAAAAAGTTTTGCAACCTCATGTTCATCCAGCGAGGAGGTAGGCTCGTCCAAGATGAGTACTTTACAATCCATATCCACAGCGCGGGCAATGGCGACCATTTGCTGTACAGCCAGTGAGCAAGTAGCGAGTTGCTGCGTGGCTCTTGCCGGGATGCTGAGCTTATCCAGTATTTTCGTTGCCCTTTTTTCCATAGAGCGCCAATTTACAAAACGGTAGTTGCCCCGCCCGATAAACATATTTTCAGCAACCGTGAGGTTAGGGCAAAGTGTTATCTCCTGATAAACAGTGCTGATGCCTAAATTTTGAGCTTCTTGCGGTGACCTTATGGTGGCTTCCTTGTACGCGCCCCCAATGTGGATCTGCCCCGAATCTTTTTGATATACGCCTGTTATCACTTTGATTAAGGTTGACTTACCGGCCCCATTTTCACCCATCAGGGCATGAATTTCGCCTTTGTAGAGGGTGAAATCCACATTTTGCAAAGCGCGCACACCCGGGAATGCTTTGCATATTTTCCGTACGGATAAAACGATATCACTTTGCATAGGCAACCATCCTTTAGGGTAAGGGGCGCTGAACCCCGGAAATTTTTTGAAGATGGCGGTGCGCATATGCGGAAAACCTCCGCATACACCGCACCGCACATCCTTGCTATGAAATCACTTTTTGTTGGTGGGAAAAATTATCGGTTATTCGCCAAGACCGAAGGTATCGATGTCCGCCTGCGTGATGGTGGTGGCATCAAAGCCGCGCTCCTCGGAGATAACCTTCTTTTGCGCAAGCGTTTCACCGGCTTCAAGTTTCTGAATCATCTCGTGGATTACAGAAGCCTGGAAGGGGCTGCACTGGCCGTCGTAGTTCCAATTACCCGCGAGTAATTCCCTAAGCGCCCACTTGTTGCAGTCGAAGCCCATGATGATAACTGCCTTACCGACGCCATGGGTGATACCGGCTTCATCCAGCGCCGCAACGGCACCCTTCGCCATACCATCATTTTCGGCATAGATTACGTTGAACTCCTCACCGGAATTGATGACGGCTTCTACGATTTTCTTCGCTTCGGCTTCATCCCAGGTAGCGGTCTGCTGTGCAACCTTTGTCATGGTACCGGCTGCAAATTCAGCGTCCAAAGCGGCTGTACGGCCAATCTGCGCATCGGAGCCCATTGCGCCCTGAATGTGGATGACCTTATAAGAATCAAGATTTTGTGCTTTCAGCCATTCTACAGCCGTGATGCCTTCCTGTGCCATATCGGAAACAACGGCAGCTTCATACAGGCTCTCATCGGCGTTGAGCATGCGGTCGAAGAGGAACACTTTCACGCCCGCTTCTTTCGCATTGGCAAGAACTGCATCCCAACCATCCGTAGCGGCAGCCGAGATAAGGAGGTAATCCACACCGTCGGTGATAAACTGACCTGCTGCATTCAGCTGTTCATCGTTCTTCAGGCTGTAGAAAGTCGATACTTCGTATCCGTTCGCTTCGGTGAAGACCTTTTCAAAGTCCGCCACATTCGCCGCGCGATATCCGGATTCGGCCGGTGGGTTGTTGATGATGCCAACCTTAATCAGCTCGGAGGGTTGTGAACCTGGGACCGCTGCGCATGCAACAAGCGCAATCGCCAACACGGCAACCATCATAACAGCGATAAGTTTTTTCATGATACGGTTTCCTTTCCATTATTGATTTGTTTTGGTAATAGATGTGCATTTGCGGTTCAAGTGTAACCGCCTTACTTTGCTTATATCACACATAAAAACCAAAACCAACAGCTCTGGACGAACCGCATAAGAATACCCACCATCTCGTGAAAATTACAAACCGTCGCAAAGTTCGTGCTAATGGGAAGACTGGGTTTGTTAAAATTTTCAACCACACGCAGTAAAATAGTGACTGCCGAAAAATGTCGAGAAAACACCCCCCCTGTTTTTGCATAAAAGTAAGGCTCCGCATGATGCGAAGCCCGAATATAAACCGTATCCTTCTGCCCTCAGTATCCTCTGCCATCGATCATTTCTTGGGTGATGGTGAAGCAATCGAACTGCGTTTCATTAATGTATTTAACCTGCTCAATCGGCTCCCCCCTCTGCCTGCGCTTGATAACCGCATCAACATAGGGCCCCTGCAGCGGATTACATTCCACATTTAGCGCAATTTTACCCGCAAGGCAGTATTCGAGCCCCAGCCTTGTTGCATCAAAGGAAATGACGATTACGCCATCTTCCGCATTGCACTTAAGGCCCACTTCTTCCATTGCATCGATTGCGCCGAGTGCCTCGCCGTCGTTTTCGCAGTATACAACGTCGATGTCCTTTGTTCTCCTAAGTATTTTGCTCATGACCTCATAAGCCTTGGCCCTCGTAAAATCGCAGGGCTCCTGCGCAACCTTTTCCCAATTATTGTTGCGCGATACCCCCCTTTCCAGTGCGGAGGTGCGGCCAAGTTGTGCGGAAGAGCCTGCTGTTCCTTGAATATGGACGATACGAATCGTCT
Organism: Bacillota bacterium; assembly: GCA_023416895.1. Classification (GTDB taxonomy): domain Bacteria; phylum Bacillota; class Clostridia; order Christensenellales; family CAG-138; genus UBA7707. The sequence continues at coordinate 4,169 of JAEZGQ010000077.1, forward strand.
CCTCCGTCCTTCCCTGTTTTTCCAGCAAATCCTCCAGCCATGCGACCGCGGTTTCGCCTTCTTTATAGAAATCGGAGCCGATATAAGTTGTGTACAGGCTTCTATCCTCCACCTTGATATCACGATCGATCACAATAACGGGGATGCCCGCATCCTTTGCTTCCTGTAAGATCGAATCCCATCCGGTTTCAAGCCTTGGCGCAACAACAATATAATCCACACCTTGTTGGATGAAAGTGCGAATCGCCCTGAGCTGATTTTCCTGCTCGTTGCGGGCATCGTCATAAATCAACTCATACCCGTTTTCCTCGCTCAGCGCTGCCTTCATGCTCTCTGTGTGGGCTACCCGCCATTCCGACTCTGCCCCAACTTGCGAAAACCCGACCAAAATGAGATCTCCCATTTTTTTCCCGGAAACTACCGGCGTTTGCGGCGTTGTGTTTGTGCAGCTGCAAAGCAGCAACAGCGTAACTACAGCAATTGCAAGCATTCGTTTTTTCATGCTTCCGTCTCCCTATCGTTCGTCCGCATAGGCATTGTAACGATGACCCTTGTGCCATCACCTGGCGTGCTCTCCATGGTTAAACCATATTCCTTGCCGAACAGTATTTGTATCCTTTGGTGTACGGTTCGCAGCCCGAAGCCTTCGCTCTTATCATCCTCCAAAGATGAACGCACCGCATCCAGGCGCTGCTGCTCCATGCCGACGCCGTCATCTACCACTTCAAGAATCAGGCTCTCGCTGCACACATGACCGCTCACGCGGATAAAGCCTTTTCGCCGGCTTCTTTTGATGCCGTGATACAGGGCATTTTCCACCAGCGGCTGCAGCGTAAGCTTGGGAAGGATATAATCTTCCATCGCCTTTGGGATATCAATCTCATATTCCATCAAATCCCGGTAGCGCATTTGCTGAATTTCCAGATAGCTTCGGATGTGCTGTTGCTCCTCCCTGAGCGTGATAACGTTTTGCCCGCGGCTTAAGGAGAAGCGGAAATAATTGGACAGGCTGTTGACCATTGTGATTGCTTCGCTGATTTCTTTGGATTCGATCAGCCAGATGATGGTATCCAATGTGTTATAGAGAAAATGGGGGTTCATTTGCGCCTGCAGCAGTGCCAGCATGGTGCGTCGGCGCTGTTTTTCCTGTTCGGCATTTTTATCGATCAGCTGTTTCAAACGTCCGACCATGCTCTCGATGCCATCGGACAGAAGCTGCACTTCCTCCGCGTCGGCCTGAATAGGTTCGCAAACAAGAAGGCTCCCTTTGCCGATCGCCTCCAACCGTTCGCAAATCCTGCCGATCGGATCAACGATTCTGTGGCTGAGCTTTCTTGAATAGCTCAACAGGAACGACAAGAGCGCCAGCGACAAAACCGCAATTGCCCCCATAAACACGACCATATTTGTAATTACGGTTGACTGCAACGCGTCCAAATGCACCGACTCATAGTAAAGGTAGGTATACATGTATTCCTGGATCAAGCCTGTTAATATGTAAATGTTATTTTCAAGCTGATCGACACGGGAATCATAGTCCTTCGTCTCCGCAATCTTCTGCATTTTTTCCTCAAGATTGTGGCACAGATTGAGCACGCTGCTGATTGCCCGAAGACTTTCTTTTTCCGTTGTCGTTTCAACAAGCTTTCGTGCAATCGTCTCCGCAAACTGTACTTGCGCAATCGGAAGCCCCTCCGAATACTGGCTGTCGATCACATAATAGTACATTTTCAGGTCAACGTCTTTTTTAAAATCCTGGTTGAAGTCCGACGCTGTTGTGACATTGTTCAGTATCGCGTTGTACTGCAAAGCATACACAATACCGATGGATGCAATTGTGATGATAACGATCATAAGCGGCACCGCAACGATCAGGATAATCTTCCACAGTTTGCGGTGCATGGTCATTTTCCC
>JAEZGQ010000145.1 GCA_023416895.1 Bacillota bacterium
TGCTTGCGTATGTGAAAGAGCTTGAGGCCATCGGCACCACCGTTTCCATGCTTACCGATACCGAGGGGAACGGCGCGTACGGCGACGGCGACCGCATAAGGGTTGCTGGCATCATCACCGCGGCGCGCACAAAGGCTACCAAATCCGGTAGCGGCATTATGGGCTACGCGACGCTTGAAGACCTTACGGGAGCCATCGAACTCATCGCATTTCCTTCTACCTACCAGCGGTTGTCAAGCGCCATGCGCCCCGATAGCGTTGTTGCGATAAGCGGCAGGCTCAGCATGCGCGAGGATCAGCCAAACTCAATCCATGTCGATGAGATCACCCCGCTTAGAAGAATCGGCGCAAACCAAAAGCTTTATCTTAAACTTGACATGGCCGACAAGGAAGTTACAGGCAGGCTGTGGGCGCTGATTCAGCAATTTCCGGGCAATGTGCCGGTGGTGCTGTACGACTACAAAACCAACCAGCAAAAACTTGTGCCAAAAAGCCTTTTTGTAAACCTTTCAAGCGGTTTTCTCAATGGCTGTTCCGATCTTTTGGGTACGGAAAACATAAAAATCAAAACGGAGGAATGATCCGTGGATTTTGGAATGCCCACGCTTTTGGAACTGCCTTCCTTACGTGAAAACGCGGCTTTATGTGCGCAGCTTGGGCTTCGCTTCGTGGAAATCAACATGAATTTTCCACAGTATCAGCCCGATGTTTTGGATGTAAAAGAGATTTTGTCTTTGCGCGAAGCGTTTCAAATTTATTTTACCATCCACATGGAGGAGGCGTTTAGCCCCTGCGACTTTAACGCAGCGGTTCGAAAAGCCTACCTCGATACTGCCCTGAAGGTAGCAAAGCTTGCAAAGACAATTGAAGCGCCCGTGGTTACGCTGCACCTGAACAAGGGTATTTTTATAAAACTGCCCACCGAAAAGGTTTTTTTGTACGAGCGGAATGAAAACCACTATAAAGCATGCATGGAACAGTTCGCGAAGCTTTGTGAAAGGGAGGCGGCGTCTTCAATCTTTTGCGTAGAAAATACGGGTGGCTTTGCGCCGTTTGAAACGCGGGCAGTCGAGCGGCTTTTTGAGTACAAATGTTATGGACTAACGTTTGATGTGGGGCATAGCCACGCGGCAAACGGCGTGGATGAGCCGTTTTACGAGTGCCATCGCGGCCGCCTTATGCATATGCATCTGCACGACGCGAAGGGAACGAGCAACCATCTTGCCTTGGGGGATGGGGAAATTGACCTTAACGGAAGGCTTGCGCTTGCAAAGGAACGCGGCTGCCGCGTTGTGTTGGAAACGAAAACCGTAGACGCGCTTTCGCGCTCGGTCGAATACCTCAAGAAAAGTGGCGCAATGTGACCGTAAGAATGCCACGGTTTTCAAGGGGAAAGCAGCACTTCTTAAATGGCCTATTTTCGCCGCAAATCAGTCTTAGGTAAAATCAGCGAACTGTTTGCAAGGAATAAATATATTCGGTATAATAACCGCAGGCGGTTGTTATACTGCTTTCTTTATGCCGACACAACAGTTCTTACTGTTGTATTGGCTGATAGCTTGCAACGCCAAAGGTTTGCCATAAGGAGATGGGTTTGATGAAGCGCATCGGTATTTTGACCAGCGGAGGGGATACCCCCGGCATGAATTCCGCTATTTTGGCGGTCGTAAAGGAGTGCCTGTGCAGGGGTTTTTCACCCATTGGCATTTACCATGGCTACCGTGGGCTCATGGAGGGCAAAATAAGCCAGCTCGAGCATGAGGATGTGGATGAGATCATCCACAAAGGCGGCACCATTTTGCGGACCGCGCGCAGCGAGGAATTCAAGCAGCCCGAAGGACTGAACAAAGCCCTCAAAATGATACGTGCCTACGAACTTGACGGCATCGTGATCGTTGGCGGCGACGGCAGCTTTAAAGGTGCGAAGCTTCTTTACGACAACGGCGTAAAAACCATCGGCATACCGGGCACCATCGACAACGATCTTGGTTATACCGATTTTACGATTGGCTTTGATACGGCAGTCAACAACATCACCACCGAAATTTACAAAATTCGCGATACCATGCGCGCACACGACCGCGTGGGCGTGATTGAGGTAATGGGCCGAAACTGCGGAGACATTGCGCTTTGGTCCGGCGTTGCGGGCGGGGCGGACATTATCCTTGTTCCCGAAGTTGACTATCCGTGGGAGTGCGCGGCGGAGGAGCTTGCCAACAACAAACTTAAGGGCAAGCTTACAAGCATTGTCATGATCGCCGAAGGTGCGGGTCACGCGGAGGAATTTGCAAATTATGTGCGCGAGCACACGGACGTGGAAATTAAGGCGATCGTTCCCGGCTACATTCAACGCGGCGGCAACCCTACGGCGTTCGATAGAGTGCTTGCAGTGCGCCTCGGGCAGCGCGCGGTGGAGCTTCTTGCTGCGGACATCGGCGGCAGGGCGGTAGGCATACGTGACAACAAAATTGTTGATGTAAGCCTTGAAGAAGCCGTTGCGCCGGCAAATAGTTTTAACGAGCGGCTTTATAAGTTCAACGAGGTATTGGCGAGGTTTTGATGAAGCAGCAAAGCGCGCCGCCTTTGGCGCGAAATGACGACGTTGTTTTAACCGTAGATTCGCTTGGCTCCGAAGGGCAGGGCGTTGGGCGGTATGAAGGGTTTGCCGTGTTTGTGCCGGGTGCCTTGCCCGGTGAAACGGTGCATACGCACATCATCAAGGTTACATCCTCCTACGCGGTCGGCAAGCTAACGGGCATCGCGGTGCAGTCCCCGCAAAGGGTCGCGCCTTCGTGCCCGCTTTTTTCGCGTTGCGGCGGTTGTTCGCTGCAACACATGGATTACGAAGCTCAGCTTTTGTACAAGCAAAAGGTCGTTTCCGACGCGTTTAAGCGGCTCGGCGGGTTTAACGACGTTGTTGTTGCCAAAACGCTCGGTATGGAAAACCCGTGGCACTACCGCAACAAGGGCAGTTTTCCCTTTGCAAACATGAACGGCGTTGTGGAAACCGGCTTTTTTGCTCAGCGCAGCCACCGCATTGTTCCGCTTGAGGCGTGCCCAATCGAGCAGAAAAGCGCAATCCTCGTTGCGCTGGCGGTGCGCCAATGGGCGAGGGAATGCGGCATATTCGTATACGAGGAGGAATCGCACAAGGGCATTTTGCGCCACGCCATGGCGCGCATTGCTTCGGATGGCGGCGTAATGGCGGTGGTGGTTACAACGGGTGCGCTGCCGCAAGCGCAAAAGCTCGTTTCCCTGTTGAAAAGCAAGGTTCCAAACCTAAAAAGCATCATCCACAACATAAACAGCGCACAAACCAATGTAATTTTAGGAAGCAGATACCAAACCCTTTGGGGCGATGAGCGCATCGAGCATACGCTTTGCGGTCTTGCGTTTTCCGTAAGTGCCGCATCGTTTTTGCAGGTGAACACGGAGCAGACGGAAAAACTTTATGAAACCGCGCTTGCCTATTTGAACCCGCAAGGCAACGAAACCGTTGCCGACGTTTATTGCGGCATCGGCACCATTTCGCTCATGCTTGCAAAGCGCGCGCGGCGCGTAATCGGCATTGAAAACGTGCCGCAGGCCGTGGAAGATGCAAAACACAACGCGGAAAAGAACCGCATCAAAAACGCCGAGTTTTTGTGCGGCAATGCGGAAACCGTTTTGCCCGCGCTTGTGAAGGATGGCGTCCGTCTTGATGCCGCCATCGTTGACCCTCCGCGTAAGGGCTGCGAGGAAGCCGCCTTAAAGGCGATTGCTGAGTCGGGCGTGAATCGGCTTGTTTATGTGTCCTGCAACCCATCGACCCTCGCTCGCGACTGCCGAACGCTTACGGAGCTCGGTCTTGAGATCAACTCCGTGCAACCGGTCGATATGTTCCCGCAAACGGAACACGTTGAAACAATTGCTTTGATGTTGAAAATGTGAAACACTGAAAGCGTTAAAAATACTGGATTACAAAGAATCTATAATATAAAAACGCATATTTCGATTAATTATACCTCTTGATATGAAAAACATAATAGTCTAGTAGAATACCTCTTTGTATTTTGTAGAATGATCAGCCGGCAATTATTATACTCAAAAGATGAAATTAGAAAGTGATAAGATCATGAAGAAAAATAGCAATTTAGCAATTAAACCAGTTCTTGCAGGAGAGAAAGTTATCTTAAGGCCATTTGAGGAAAAAGATTTCGAGATTATGTGTGAAATTCTCAACGAACCGGGTTTGAAAAAGTTAACAGGTTCTGTTTCAAGTGATGAAGAAGCAAATGCCGCTCCACTACCGGAAGAAACAGAAAAAATCCGAAAGTGGTATATGACCCGCAATGAGCAGAAAGATCGATTGGATCTCGCTGTAGTGTACAAAGAGAATGATCAAATAATTGGAGAAGTAGTTTTTAATGAATATGATGAAGAGACCAATAATGTAAATTTTAGGGTTCTGCTAAGTGAAACTAGTTGCAACAAGGGGGTGGGAACAGAAGCAATATCTATGTTTATACAATATGGTATGGAAGAACTGGAACTACATAAAATAAGTTTGGAAGTTTTTAGTTTTAATTCTAGAGCGGAAAGAGTTTATCAAAAAGTAGGATTTAAACTAGAGGGGATTAAGAGAGAAGATTTCCTTTACAATCAGGAATATATTGATACAAAAATCTATGGATTGCTGAAGGCAGATTATTTGGATAATAAAAGTAGCAAACTGCCTCTATAGAAGACAAAGGCGAAAATATAAAATTTGTGCTCGATAAAGGCGCATGGTAAATTGCCTTTGAGCAAATTTGTTAAAGGAATGAAGTCGTGAATAGCCCGGTAAATCTAAATATTTAGGATTTTCTAGTTTTAGCTTAAAAATAGGTTTTATCGCTCCGTAGGATATGTCTACGGAGCCATTTTTTTGGTGAACTATTGACACGGGATTACATGCATATTACAATGACTGAAAAGTCAATGAACAAGAGGTCATTGAATGAAAAATACTAGCCGAAGATTACAAAAGGAGCAGACAAAAGCTCTGCTTTTAAAAACAGCATACGATGTATTTTCAGAGAAAGGCATCATGAATACCCGCGTATCCGATATTGCGCAAGCTGGGGAAGTTTCCCATGGTACCATATTCGTACATTTTCGTTCAATGGAGGCGTTGATTGAGGAAGTGGTCGCCTTCTATGCACAAAAAATCGCTCTGCGTACCCATGTACTTTCGGAGTCCTGCTGCTGCCTCTCTGAACTTCTGCAAGCACATCTTGACGGAATCATGGAGTATGAGCCGTTCTACACAAGGCTCATCATTGAAAACAGACTTTTGCCACCCGGTGCAAGGGACAGTTTTCTTGCGATCCAGTCTGCCATTTCCTTTCACTTTAGTCAGATTGTGCAGCGGGAGCATGGAGCTGCCCAAACTGACGAAATTCCTTCTTACCTGCTGTTTAATATGTGGATGGGGTTGGTTCATTATTATCTTGCAAATGGGGATCTGTTTGCACCCGAAGGCGATGTCATTCGTCGCTATGGACAAACCCTAATTCAAAACTTTCTAAAATTGACGATGAAAGGAGAAAAGCAGAATGGATGATTATCCTCCCGAACTTTTAAAAGCAAAATCCTGTTACGGGCACCTCGGCGGAACGCTGGGTAACCGGTTGTTTGAGCGTCTGCTTGCGCTTCGCTGGTTCGAGCGGGAAGAGGGGACGTCAACCGTGTACCGGCTGACAGAAATCGGAATAGAAGAACTTACTAGGCTGGGCGTTGACTTTATGAAAAGAGGGAAATAGATATGCAAAACATGAATCCTTTTACGGTTTTTCAAAACGAAGCTCCTCAGGTGGCCGCCGCCTTTGATGGCTTGATTAACGCCATTTCTTCACAAGATGGACTGGAGGCAAAAACGCAGCAGCTCATCTACATCGGCATCAAAGCCTCTCAGGGTGATACAAAAGCAGTCGTGGCACATGTTCCCATGGCGAAATCACACGGTGCTACCCGAAATGAAATACGTGATACGATCTTGCTAACCCTTGCTGTATCTGGGGTAAAGGGCATTACCAATTGCCTAGTTCCCGCGCTTGAAGCATACGAAAGCTGCTGAAAAAGAGGATGATATCATGAAACTATGCATTGCTTGCGGGATGCCAATGACAAAGCCCGCTGATTACCCCTTGCAGGATGAAAGCAAGGATTATTGCGTTTACTGCGCAAGACCAGATGGGTCCATGCAGTCTTACTCGGAAAAAGTGGAAGGAACCGCTGATTTCCTCATTCAAACACAGGGATTGGATGCACAGGCCGCCCATGGAGCCGCCGTTCGCATTCTTGCGAAGCTGCCAGCATGGCAGAGCATATTACCGGAGTGCGAATGAAAATCTGAGTACGTTTAGTCCCTAAGGCGTACCATAAAATTCTAATATTGACGGCTGCATACTTTTGTATCAGAATTATGCAAATGAGTGTACATGTATATTCGTGTTGTAGCAAAGAAAGGCAACTTACTACGAAACGAGCTAAATGAGGGTGACTCCACAAAAACTGACACCGGAAAAACGTTACATTTGCAAAATGGATGGCAGGGAATCTGAGAACACAAAAAAGTCGGTTTCGCTGTTGCCGTATTTATAGTTTGAAAGAGCAGGAGTGTTGTAGTGATCACATATCAAAAATGCACAGAGGTATCGAAAGGCGCGATCTTTCAGGCGTTTCAAGTTGGTTTTTCGGATTATATGATTCGGATGGAGATGTCCGAAGAATTTTTCTTGCAGCGTTTTTTCGGGCCGGAGGGAAACCGTTTAGAGTACTCGGTTATTGCGCTGGATGAAGGTAAGCCGGTAGCCGTGAATTTAGGCGGTATTAAACTGTTTGAAGGAGTGAAAACGCTCCGTTGCGGTGCACTTTGTATTCACCCGGATTACAGAGGGATGGGAATCAGCCATCGGCTTTTTGATTTGCATAAGGAGATTGCTGTCCAAAACGGCTGCAAGCAAATGTTCCTGGAAGTGATTGTAGGCAACGATAGGGCAATCAACTTTTATAAGAAAAAAGGGTATGAAAAGGTCTACGATTTGGTGTATTATTCACACATCAATCCGCATGAAATTCAGGGTGCCTTTCCGGAGGGTTATCGGATAGAAGCCATAAGCCTTGATGCTCTTGAAACTTTGCGGTGCGTAGCACCGGATATACATATAAACTGGCAGAACGATTTTGACTATATCCGTCAGACTTCCGGCCAAATGCATTACGGTATCTTGAAGGGGGAGAAGTTGTCCGGCGGATTGAGCATCCACCCCAGAGGAAAAGTCAGTTTCCTGTGGGTCCAGCCGGAGTTTCGCCACCAAGGATTGGGTAGGGCATTGATTCAGCATGCGATTGCTCAGCTCAACATACAAAAGTTGGTTGTAAACTTTCCAAACAATGCAAGCTTACTGGGCTTTGCAAAACACTTGAACTTCACGAAAGACGCGCTCTCACAGTATGAAATGTACCAAACCTTATGAAGAAATTGGAGATAAAATGTGCAGGCATTCAAAGCAGTAGTTGGAAGAGGCAGTAACTGCTCTCGCGTCAACCCTTCGCAAATGTGAGAAGGTTCAGGAGGGTGGCAGACTGCCGCCCTCTCAAAAAACACTAAACGACAGGCGTGTAGAGGCCTTGCAAATTGCACTGGCGCTTATTGAAAAAGAAATGAACAGCGATGCCGCGGGATCATTTGGGCCGTTTTCTTAACACTTGGCGGTTAGAAGAACGAAATGTTAGTATTCATTGATTTGACTGCTTGGCATTATCATATTTCCCAAGTATTTCGGTTAAGGTCAGTTGTAGGGGGGGTACAATTATGAAAATAGAATCGGAAAGGCTGATCATCCGATATTTTGAGGAATCCGATGGCGGTGATTTGTTTGACTATTTATCGAAGGAGGAAGTTGTAAGATATGAGCCGTACAAACCTTGTTCCTATGATCAAGCAGTTCAGGAAGCAAAACGGCGCGCTGAAGATAAAAGCTTTTACGCTGTGGTTTTGAGAACCGGAAAAGTGATTGGAAATCTTTATCTAGCGCGAGGGGAGTTTGATACTTGGGAACTTGGGTACGTATTTAGCAGTGATTTTTGGGGAAGGGGGTATGCTTTCGAAAGCGCTAAGGCGCTGATTACATACGCGTTTGAAAATCTTGCGGCGAGAAGGATTGTTGCAAGATGTAATCCTTTGAATGAGCCTTCTTGGAAGTTGCTTGAGCGTTTGGCTTTTCGGCGCGAAGGGACATTGATCAAGAATTGCTATTTTTTTGAAGATGATAATGGTAACCCTATTTGGCAAGATACTTATGAATATGGATTGCTGAAGGAAGAATGGAGATTGAACGATGATAATTGTTTATGAGTCGAAAACGGGTTTTACCAAAAGGTATGCCGATATGCTTGCTGCGAAGGCCAACCTTAAGGCTTACCGGACAAACGAAATCTCTAAGGTTGATAAAGGTGAAGAAATCATTTTTCTTGGCTGGATGAAGGTTGGCAAGGTACAGGGCCTTAATAAAATGTCAAAATACAACGTGAAGGCTGTGTGCGGATCGGGTACCGGACGAACTGCTGAACCCGATACCGAAACAGTGATTGCCAGAAATAAAATTGAAAACATACCGTTTTTCTATCTGCGCGGCGGATGTCTCCCTTTGAAAAAGCTAAAGGGCATGGACAAAATTATGCTGTCCATGTTTGTAAAGATGCTCAGTAGCGGTAAGGACAATGACGAGAAAACCGAAGAAGCAATCGCTACCATTCAAAACGGTTTTGACTGTGTAAAAGAAGAAAATCTAGAACCTGTACTCGAATGGCTAAACACAAAATAGGGGGACGTATATGAAAACTGTTGTGATAACCGGCAGTACACGAGGCATTGGCTTTTCAATGGCAAGGGAGTTCCTGCAGGCCGGATGTAACGTTACGCTATCCGGCCGGGGTGAGGCCCTGCCAAAAGAAGCGCAAACGGAACTGTTGCCCTTTGAAGGAAAATACATCTATATACAATGTAATGTCCAGAAAAAAGCAAGTCTGCAAAACCTTTGGGATTCCTCTTTTGAACGTTGGGGCGGAGTAGACATATGGATTAACAACGCCGGGAAAAATACACCGCACATGTTTTCGTGGGAAACAGGTGAAACATATACCGAAAACATTATCAACACAAATGTTATCGGCATGATATATGGTTCGCAAGTTGCTGCAGCAGGAATGATCCGGCAAGGGCACGGCGCAATCTATAGCATGGAAGGTCTAGGCTCCAACGACATGATACAGGTTAAAACAATTCTGTATGGTACCACCAAGCGTGCATTAACTTACTTTATGAAAGGGCTTTCAAAGGAACTAGAGGGTACCGGCGTAATAGCGGGAAGATTATCACCCGGCATGATGCTGACCGATTTTATCACGAAAACGCCGGATGGCGATCCGTCTGAAGTCGTCTCCGACGAAAAGTTTAAAAGGGTGTTTAACATCTTGGCAGACAAACCGGAAACGGTCGCAAAATTTTTTATACCCCAAATGCTCAATAACACCAAAAATGGTGTTCAACTCACGTGGTTAACAAACAAAAAGGCAGCATGGCGTTTTATGACAGCGGGCTTACGCAAAAGTAGGATGATTGAATAACTGTTGTTCGACCATTTGCTGTCGATACGGAGGTTTTTAAGTAAAAAACTTTAAATCAGTCCGAGTTATTGGCAAAGAATTGGTGCAGAACCCTCAAATTTCTTACTTATGTAAGTTTACTGGGGAGCCGCTATTGATGGATATATTGTTAACATCAGTGGCCTACAAGCTTCAGGCAGCATGCGCGTTGAAGGTATCTTTCGTGTATAGCAAAATCCCTTCAAGCACAGAGTGAACCTACATTTCATACGATATCATAGTGGGCAGAAGCCTTTGCTTACTAATTTCTAAACAAGGAAGATACCGTATGAGTTGCAATAACTGCGATGAACAAACACATGTTCATGAGGTTTTAGGGAGCGTACGCCTCGCGGAACTGAGAGAAGACCCGCACAACCATCGCTTTGCGGGCGTCACGGAAGAGGTAATCTTCGTGCCGGGCGGACACATTCACAGGTTGTTTACGAAGACCGATTTCTATGAGGATCATTTCCACCCAATCTGTGTGGAAACAGGCCTGCAGATCCCTGTCGGCTGCGGCGAGGATAGGCGGCATGTACATTTTATTGATTCCAAGACCGAATGTGAGGACGGACATTTGCACGAGTTTATCGCCGCTACCCTCATCGATAACCCCATCGGTGATTGATTGCGGCAAAAACTGGAATAAATGGGGGGCGAGTTTTTCGCCCTTCTTATATGCTGTTTCGTGGCCAAGCTTAAATCGCCTGTGCGTAGGATGGACGAGCTATCTGTCAGCATAGAGGAACGGCTGTTCTGAAAAACGGAATGTTTTGGCTGTTGCTTCCGCCGATATGGCGAAGAAATTCTGACAAACAAAGGAGAGGTGCAAAATGCGCTTAGAAAACATTGTTGATAAGGGGTTTCGAGGCTGCGTTCTTGTTGCGCGAGAAGGACAAGTAATCTTTGAAAAAGCGTACGGTTATGCCGACCTTCCAAACGAAGTGCACAATGATCTTAGAACAAAGTTTGCAACGGCTTC
>JAEZGQ010000177.1 GCA_023416895.1 Bacillota bacterium
TGGACGCATACGTCGCTAAGATGCGCGTCTTCCTCAAGCGGCATGCAGCGCGTGGTGGCGCCGGACTTCGCCTTGATTTCATCTTCACAGGCACGTTCGCCGCACCACATGGCGCGCACAAAACCAGCCTGCACGCCCGCTTTGAAGGTTTCAAAGTCGGTCGCGTCCACGGTTTTCGACTTACGCATGTCGAGCGCCTTGTTGTAAAGGCCAACTTGCACTTCATCAAGGAGTTTGTTTACGGTATCCGCAAGCCCATCGAGCGAAACGGTGACCTTTTCGAAGTTATCGCGGCGCACGAGCACGGCCTGATTGTTTTCGATGTCGCGCGGGCCAATTTCCAAGCGGAGCGGTATGCCCTTCATTTCGCACTGGTTGAACTTCCAACCGGCGCTTTGGTCGGACGCGTCGATTTCGGCGCGGATATCTGCGGCGCGAAGCGTGCTCAAAAGCTCATACGCCTTGTCGAGTACGCCCTCTTTGTGCTGCGCGATCGGGAGCACCATCACCTGCACGGGCGCAACGCGCGGCGGCAGAACAAGGCCGCGGTCGTCGCCGTGTACCATGATAAGGCCACCGACCATGCGCGTGGAGGTACCCCAAGAGGTGGTGAAGCAGTATTCGAGCTTGCCTTCCTTGCTCAAATAGGTGATGTCGTAGCCCCGGGCAAAATTGTCGCTCAAATTGTGGGAGGTACCCATCTGCAACGCCTTGCCGTCCTGCATCATGGCCTCCATGGTATAGGTGGCATATGCGCCCGCGAACTTTTCCTTTTCGCTCTTGCGGCCAACGATCACGGGGATTGCGAGCACGTTGTGCGCAAACTCGCGGTATACGTTGAGCATGCGCATGGTTTCCTCCTGCGCCTCCTCAAAGGTGGCGTGCGCAGTATGCCCCTCCTGCCAGAGGAACTCGCTCGTGCGCAAGAACGGGCGCGTGCTTTTTTCCCAGCGCATCACGTTGCACCACTGGTTGATAAGAAGCGGCAGGTCGCGGTAGGACTGAATCCACTTGGAGTACATGGAGCCGATGATGGTTTCGCTCGTGGGACGAATGGCAAGGCGCTCCGTGAGCGTTTCCGTACCGCCCTGGGTGACCCACGCCACTTCGGGCGCGAAGCCTTCCACATGCTCGGCCTCCTTAATTAAAAGGCTTTCGGGGATGAGCAGCGGAAAATACGCATTTTTGTGGCCGGTGGCCTTAAAGCGCGCGTCCATCTGCTGCTGAATGAGCTCCCATACGCCGTAGCCGTAGGGTTTGATGACCATACAGCCCTTGACTTCGGTATAATCCGCCATGTCGGTTTTGAGCACAACGTCCGTATACCACTGCGGAAAATCCTCCGCGCGCGAGGCGATGTGCTGTACAAATTCCTCGTTGTTCTTCTTCGCCATATAACCCTCCAAACAAATAAAAACCGCCCTTAGAATATAAGGGCGGAATGGTCGCGGTACCACCTTAATTTGTGCTTTGAAGCTGTAACGCGCTTTTCGCGGCGAGCCATTTCCTGCCCGCGGCTCAAGGGGTGGGACAGCCCTTTTCACGCGGCGCGCCGTTTCAGCGATGGGCGCACTCTCTTTCACGCGGAAGGCATGGGCATATTCCCCTGTCGGTGCCATTGATAAAATTATTTTACCATTCATGCGTGCAACCCGTCAAGCGGCGCGCGCAGTCTGCGTTATCCTTTAAGCACGTCGTCGATGAGTGCATTGAGCTGGGCGTCCACGGCGATGTCACCTTCGGTCTTGGCCATGGCATCGTTGATGATTTCATCCACCGTCCACACATGCTCGGCGGGGGCATCGTCCTTTTCGGGCGCATCGTCGGTTACGACCTCGCGCGAAAAGTCGGTTTCCTGCGAAACCTCTGCATCCTCCCGATACGCCTCGTCGGCCTCGGCGGCATGTCCGTAGCTTCCCACAGGCGGGAGTTCGCGCCCCTGCAGGCTGTAGATGCCGCGCATGAGTGCGGCGGGGTTTTCATAATCCTCCGGGAGCTTCACGGGCTCTTTTTCTATTTGATTGCGAAGCGCGGCGGTTGCGTAGTCGATCTCAACGCTTTCGTCTTCGAGGATTTCGCCCCGGGCAAACGCCTCAAATTTTTGCGCATAGGCGCGCGCGCCATCGGCCGCCTCACAAAGCGCGGTGTTGAAGGCAGCGAGCATTTCGCGGTACATCTTTGTATCGGCTTCTACGCCCGCAAGCATATCCTCCGCTTTTTGCCGTGCTGCAAGCGCCACTTCTTCCGCATGTGCGCGCGCGTCGTTAAGCACGCGCTCAGCTTCCTCGGCGGCAAGCTTTTTGCTTTGTTCCGCATCCTCAAGCATATCGTCGCGTACCTTCTCGGCAGCGGCAACGATGCGCGCGGCGGTAGTTTTCGCCTCGGTGAGCGCACCGATGATGGCATCCTCCTTGGCACGGTAGCCTGAAAGCTTTGCCGCCATTTCCTCGTTGCGCGCGGTAAGCTCCGCAAACTCCGCGTTGCGTTTTTCAAGTGCCTCTTCCAACTGCCTCGTTTTGCTGCCGAACATATGAAAGCCCTCCTAAAAATATCGGTTTAAAAGTCCATCCGTTCCTGCTGCACCGCAAGCGAAGGTGCATAGCCCATGTGTGCATAACCTGCGGGCAGTACAATGCGCCCGCGCGGGGTGCGCGCAATCAGCCCAAGCTGCAAAAGATACGGTTCGTAAACGTCCTCAATGGTGGTCGCGTCCTCCCCGGTAGAGGCGGCAATGGTATCAAGCCCTACGGGGCGGTTCCCAAACTTTTCAATCATGGCCGAAAGCATTTTCCTGTCCACCGCGTCAAGCCCGATCTCGTCGATCGCAAGCATTTTTAAGCCCGCGCGCGCGGTTTCAAGGTCGATTACCCCGCTACAGCACACCTCAGCATAGTCGCGCACGCGCTTTAAGAGGCGGTTGACGATACGCGGGGTGCCGCGCGAACGGGATGCGATTTCAAGCGCACCTTCCTCGTCGATCTCGATGCCCAAAATATGCGCGCTGCGCTCGATGATCTCCTTCAAATCCTTCGGCTCATACATTTGGAGCTGCTCCTTGATGCCGAAACGGTCGCGAAGCGGCGAGGTCAAAAGCCCCATGCGCGTGGTTGCACCTACAAGCGTAAAATGCGGCAGATCGAGCCTTATGGAATGCGCGCCCGGCCCCTTACCGATTATTATATCCAACGCATAGTCTTCCATTGCAGGATAGAGAATTTCTTCCACATTCGCATTCAAGCGGTGGATCTCATCGATAAAAAGCACGTCGCCCGCGGCGAGGTTTGTTAAAATGGCGGCCAGATCGCCCGCGTGGGTAATGGCGGGTCCTGAGGTGACGCGAAGGTTGCCCCCCATCTCGTTTGCGATGATGGCGGCAAGCGTAGTTTTGCCCAAGCCCGGGGGGCCGTACAAAAGCGCGTGGTCGAGCGGCTCGTTGCGCCGTTTCGCCGCGCCAATGTAAATGCGCATATGCTCCTTGACCTCGGACTGGCCGATGTACTCGTTCAAAAAGCGCGGGCGTAGGCTGTATTCGTACTGTTCGTCCTCCTTGGTCATGGAGGACGTAATGAGGCGGTCGTCCTTCATCCGTTATCCCTTTCGCGCAAGTTCGCGCAAAGCTGCCATAATCATATCTTCCACCTTTTCACAATCCGCAACGGCAGCCACGGCACGCCCCGCGCTCACCCCGTCGTACCCGAGGGAAACAAGCGCGGCCACAGCCTCGCTTCGTATGTCGAGCCTGCCGGCACTCGGTGCGGCGCCGCCCGAAACTTGCATTTCATCGGCGGAAACCTTTTCTTTCAGTTCAAGAAGCACACGCGCCGCGGTTTTGCGGCCCATACCGGGCACGCGGTCAAACGCTGCGGCGTTTTCCGTTAAAATTGCGGCGGCGATGTCGGAAACCGAAAGTGCCCCAAGCACCGCAAGCGCAAGCTTGGGGCCTACGCGCGTAACCGCGATGAGACGGCGGAACATCGCCCGCTCCTCGGTGGTTTTAAAGCCGTACAAGGCCATAACGTCCTGCGCGAGGTGAAAATGCGTATAAAGCCTATCGGTTTCGCCCTTTGTAAGCTGTTTGAGCGTGGTTGACGAGCAGAAAAGCTCGTAGCCGACCCCCGCCGCCTCAATCACGGCGCGATCGTGCGCAACTTCCTCTACGGTTCCTCTTATATGTGCGTACATTGCTTAACGCCCCTTTATTTGATGCGGAATTGAGCCGCGGCAAAGCGGTTGGTGTTTGCGTGGCAAATGGCCGCCGCAAGCGCGTCCGCCGCATCGTCCGGCTTTGGCACGGATTTGAGCGACAGAAGGATTTTTACCATTTGCTGCACCTGTTTTTTATCGGCATGGCCGTTGCCCGTAACAGCGAGCTTGATTTGCATAGGGGTGTATTCGTAAAGTGCCACGCCCGCCTGCTGCGCCGCGAGCACGGCCACGCCCCTGCCCGCGCCTACCTGAAGCGCGGTGGTGACGTTTCTTGCAAAGAACAGCTCCTCAAAAACGATTTCCTCGGGCTGATACATGCCAATGAGCTGGCGCGTGCCGAGATACAGCTTTTCAAGGCGCTCCGGAAAGGGCATGTCCGGCGTGGTTTCAATCACGCCGCAGTCCACGGCGCTAAGCCCCGACGTACCCGTTTTCACAACGCCGTAACCCAAAATGGCATAGCCCGGGTCGATGCCGAGGATGACCAAAAAACCGTTCCTCCCACGCAAATGTTCTTCCCATATTCTAACATGGCAATTGGCTTTTCACAACCGAACGGAACCATAAAACGCGAACTTTTGTGCGGTGAAATATGGGAGAATACATATGCGATGTACTACAGATTGGGAAAGAAGCGACTTGAAGAAAGAAGAAATTTACGGATAGTGTTTTAGATAAGGCGCTAAAAAAAGCTCCGGGGGGTTCGGAGTCCAAAGTCCCCGGAAGCTTTTAACCGCCGCCAGCGACATGTGCGGTGGCGGCGGAAAGCCTTGCATCGCAAGGCTTTCCTCTCAGGGAGCGCCGACCATGCGGAACGCATAGGCGCTCCCTGGAAACTTCAAAAAAATGACGTCAGTCACTTTTTTGAGCCTTAGCTTTCCGCACTTTCGAGGTAAGCGTTTACCCCGTTGAGATCATCAAACGCGATACCCGCCTCAAGCTCCGCAAGCTCGGTGCTGTCAAAGGAGGCCGCCTCCCAGTCTAAAACCATCAGGCGTTTTTCTTCATAGGTCGTATCGTCAGTTCGGTACACGCCAAGCTCACCTCCCGTGAGCCGCAGCACATAGTGCTTGGGGCAGTACCCCTTTGATGTTTTTGTAAACACGACCTCATTGCCCGAAAAGGTTTCAAGTGTCCAGCCCGGATAAGCCTTTTCCGCTTCCTCGCGTGTTTTTCCCGCGAGGCTTTCGTTGCCAAGCACAATCACCTCGTGCCCGCATGATTCGAAGCTCACATGAAATTCCACGTGTGCGGCGGGAAGCACACTCAATACGCCCGTCATCTCTCCTGAGGGATCAGTCGTTGGAGCTTGCTCCGCTTTTTCCCGCGGGCCGATAAGCATTCCCGAAAACAGCCCGAAAAGCAGCATGCAGACGGTGGTGAGCACATAGGCGATTCGCTTTTTGTTGCGCTTTAAAAAATTAATTGCTTTCATGCAACAAGTATTCCCGCCGCCGTGAAAGCTAAACGAACGCTTATGCGTGTTAAAAGCGGCGCGGGAAGCTCATTCCCGCGCCGCTTAAGGTATACCGTATGGTTTTACAACTTACTTTTCAAAATAGCTGAAATCGGTGATCTCAAGGTCGTCCACAAGCTCGCTTCCGAAGGTGTTCCGATCGCCGATCGTGACGGTTACGTTAAGCGTCTTCCCGTCGCGCCAAACCTCAAACGTCACCTGATCGCCCACGTTCTTGTTTTGGACGGATTTGACAAACGCGTCCTGATCGGCCACGTTGGCGCCGTCGCTCTTGACGATGATGTCGCCCGGCTTAAGCCCGCCCTTGTCCGCGGCGCTATCTACAAACACGGTGGTAACAAGCATGCCGATGGGGATATCGTATTTTACGGCATAATATTCCTCCACCGCAAGCACCGAAATACCAAGCCCCGGGCGCTGCATATGCCCGTTCGTGATAAGGGTTTGGATCACCTCAAGCGCGCCGTTGATGGGAAGCGCAAACCCAAGGCCTTCGGCAGAAATGGCGTTGCCGTATTCGTCGTAGCTGGCAGTTACGGTTTTTGCCGAAACGATGCCGATGACCTCACCCCTCATGTTCAGAAGCGGACCGCCGGAGTTGCCCGGGTTAACGGCGGCATCGGTCTGAATGTAGGTGTTCGACTGACCGTCGATGTTTACTTCGCGCATCGTGGCGCTGATGATGCCGAAGGTAGGCGTGCTCGCAAGCTCGCGCCCAGTCGGGTCGCCGATGGCAATTACGAATTCACCCACGCGTGCGGTATCGGAATTTCCAAGTTTGAGGGGAATAAGGCCGGATTTGTTGATTTTGAGTACGGCCACATCGTAAATTTTGTCCACACCTACAAGCTCGGCTTGTAGCTCTGTACCGTCGTTGAGGATCACGCCGATGCTTGTCGCGCCGTCGATGATGTGTGCGTTGGTAGCAACGTAGCCCTCGCTTGAAATGATAAAGCCCGTACCGGAGCCGGCGGCTACGTCAATTTTCGCCTCGCTCGAATACATGTAGTTGACCACCCCGACGATGCCGGTTTTCACCTGTTCGACGATGTCGGGAATGGGGTTTGCGCTGTCGGCAATGTTGGGGTTTGCGCCGTCGAACTGCGGAAGGTTCCTGTCGGTGGGCACGGGGGTAAGCTCCGGAACGGCAGGATCCGGCGTAACGGCGGGCTGCGGCGTTGCCGTGACAACGGGATACTGATTACCACCGCCGTTTGAGGAATTGCCGCCGTTTTGGGAGTAAAAGTTGGAGTTGGCGAATAGCATGCTCATCACAAGGCAGCCCGCGATAAAAGAAATCACGGCTGTCGCGATATACCCACCCGCGCCGCGGCGCTGGCGGTAAGGCTCTTTTTGATAATATTGGTTTTCGGAGCCGCCGTAGTAGCCGTAGCCGTTGTATTGATCCATATCATTAACCTCCGTTTGATGAACAGTATATCGCGCAAAGCACCTTGTATCAATGCTTTTCTACGCCCTGGCTCGTTTTTTATCAACCGCGCGCCTTAAGGTAAAACGGAAGCACGCGCCCTCCATGGGAGCTGTAATCACCTCGATGGTTTGCCCATGCGCTTCAAGGATGCGCTTAACGATGGAAAGCCCGAGACCCGTTCCCGAGGTGTCCGAAGGGGTATGCGCCTTTTCCGCCTTGTAAAACCGCTCGAAAATGTGCGCAGCGTCCTCTTTGGTCATGCCGCAGCCGCTGTCCTTTACGCTCACGAGCACAACGCGCCTGTCGAGCTTTGAAGAAACCGCTAGCGTGCCGCCCGCAGGCGTGAACTTAATGGCGTTGTCGACAAGGTTTCGCACGACCTGTGCGATCTGGCCGGGATCGGCCTCCACAAGGCTTTTTTCCTCTTCGAACTCCACCAAAACTTCAATATTTTTTGCATTGACCCGCGCTTCAAACGTAAGAAGCGTGCGGATGATAAGCTCGTTGATGTCGAATACCTCGCTCTTTAACACATACTGGCCCGATTCCATGCGTGCAAGATCAAGAAGGTCGTTTACCATTCCGGTCATACGCTTGTTTTCGCCAATGACGATATCGAGGTATTTGGCATGATCCTCAAGGGCGATCGTACCATCCTGCATGGCCTCAAGGAACCCCCTCATGCTCGTGAGCGGCGAGCGGAGCTCGTGCGAAACATTCGCCACAAAGCTTCTGCGCGCGGCCTCGAGGGTGTTGATCTCGTCCGCCATGTTGTTAAAGCTTTTCCCAAGCTGCGCCACCTCGTCGGTGCCCGCAATTTTTACACGCGCGTCGAAATCACCCTTGGAAAAGCGGCGCACGATGCTGTTCATTTCACTGATAGGCTTTGTCATACGGCCCGTAATATACGACACGGCCAAAAACGCGAGCATCACCGCAACGCATGCCGAAAGCAGCACATCCAAGTAGACCTGCCGTATGGATTGGTTGACCGCGCTCATATCGACATGCAAAAACAACGTTCCGATGGTTTCGCCATTTTGGCCTGTGAGCGTGCGCATGAGCGACATCACGGGGATGGAAAGCGTCTTTTTGAAAAGGTCGGTATGGATCGTGCCGTTTGGAGTAGCTGCAGCGGCGGCTTCGGAAAGATCCACATCCTCGCTGCCCGCCCATTTGTCAACCGATTCCTCGTCGATACATGTATATTTACCCAAGGCCGGGTCGGTAAATTGCAGCTGGATGAGCGCGTCGTATTTGCGCGCAATGGTGAGAAGCTCCGCTTGCGCGACGGAGCGCTTGTTGCTGTCGATGTATTTCGTAGCGGCGATGTTGTTGATCTCCTCCGCTTCGCGCTTGAGCTCCGCTTCCTTTTCCTCAATGTACTGGCTTTGAAACATGCCGCTTACGGTTATGCCCAAAAGCGCAAGCAGCAGAAGCGTCGCGGCCAGATAGGTGGAAAGCATGCGCGAGAACAGGGTTTTGAACATGCGCTACCTCGCTATTTCAAACTTGTAGCCCACGCCCCAAACGGTTTTCAGCTGCCATGCCTCGCGCTCGCCGAGCTTTTCACGGATGCGTTTGACGTGTACGTCCACGGTGCGCGAATCGCCAAAAAAGTCGAACCCCCACACCTGCTCCAAAAGCTGCTCACGGGTAAATACCTTGCCGTCGCGCGAAGCGAGGAAGTAAAGTAGCTCAATTTCTTTGGGTGGCATTTCGATTTGCTTGCCGTCGAGCACCACGGAATAGTTTTCAAGCGAAACGGTGAGCCCGTCGAGCACGATCGCCTTTTCAGTTTCCGGCACGGTGCTTCGCCTTAACACCGCCTTGATGCGCGCAAGAAGCTCCTTTGCTTCAAACGGCTTTGCAATATAATCGTCCGCGCCGAGGTCGAGCCCTTGAATGCGGTCGTTGGTATCGCCCTTGGCGGTAAGCATGACCACGGGAACCTCGCTTTCCGCGCGTATTTTGGAGAGTACACCCCATCCGTCGAGCCCCGGCAGCATCACGTCGAGCACGATGAGAACGGGCTGCGTATCCCGAAATGCCTGCAACGCCGTATCGCCGCGTTCGCAGGTCTTTACCTCGTACCCCGCTTTTTTGAGGTACAATTCGATGATGGCCAATATGTTTTTGTCGTCGTCGATAACCAGTATGGTGTTTTTGGCTTCCTTATCCATGCTGCCTCCTCTTTCGCGTAGTTTTCCCCTATCGCGTTTCCACCTCGACGCCATTTTGCAAAAGGAGCGCGGCGGTAACGCCGTTTCCTTCGCGAAGCGTACCCGAAAACGTGCCGTTGTAAACGAGCCCGCATCCGCACGAAGGGCTTTTTGCCTTGAGGATGGCGCGTTTCGCGCCGCAGGCAAACGCGAGGTTTGCAACCTTCTCGGCGCCCAAAACGAACTGCGCCGTTACGTCACGCCCGTCCTTTGCAACCACGTGAGCCTTCCCTTCAAGTACGTCCTCGCCCGTGCCGTTTTGAATTTCGCTCGGGAGACGCGGCGTCATGAGCCCGCCCATTTGCTCCGGGCAGACGAGCAGAGCCTCGCCTTTTTCCACAAGCGCCATGATCTCTTCGTTGGGCTTCGCACCGCCATCGTAACGGCAGTGCACCCCTGCAAGGCATGCGGATACAACAATCATCAGTTTACCACCTAACTATGAACAGAATTTGTATGTTCATAAATTGTTAACAGCAACGCTCGCGCTTTCACAAAAATGTCAAAGCCATTTTTGTGAGAATTACAGGAATCGCCTGTGCTCCGCCACCGCGCATGTCGCTGACGGCGGATAAAAGCCTCTGAGGGGTTGTTTCGACCCCCTGCGAAATTTTACGGATTTCATCAGCTTCGGCGTACATGCCGCCGAAGCTGGAATCAAGCTTGTTCTCCCAAAAGCAGGCGAAAAGGCGTTCTCGGATACTCATCGGGAGCAGCAACGCCGCAATCGCCAAAAGCCGTTCAGCGCAGCGTTACGAAGGTAACGCCCGCATCGCCCTCGCCGTAGTTGCCGATGCGGAAGCCCTTGGAGCGCGGATGGCGCTTGAGGTGCGCCTGAATGCCTGCGCGTAGCGCCCCCGTACCCTTGCCGTGGATGATACCTACCTCGGTAAGCCCCGCCATGGCGGCGTCATCGAGATACCTGTCTACCACGGGAATGGCGTCGTCCACCATCATGCCGCGAATGTCGAGCTCAAGCCCCACCGCACGGCTGAGGTTCTGGGAAAGCTTTACCTCGGCCTTGTTCTTCGTTTGCTCCTCCACAAGGCGAAGATCATCGAGCCTCAGGCTCATTTTCATGATGCCCGCCTGTAAAAGCACCTCGCCCTTCGCATCGGGCGCTGCGAGTACCGTGGCCTTTTGGTCGAGGCTCACGATCTTTACCGTGTCGCCGGGCTTCACGGTTTTTGGCGGCTTGCCGACATCCGCTTTCTGCTCCTCAAGCGGGGTATGGAGTGCCTCCTCCTGCGCCCGAAGCGCGTCGCGCGTTTTTTGTATTTCGCGATCCGCGGCGCTCCGATCTACGGTTTTCAGGCTCCTTAGCTCCGCAATGAGCCGCTCGGCTTCTCGCTTCGCCTCCGCTACGATGCGCTTCGCGTCATCGCGCGCCTTCGCCTGAAGGCGGTTCTTCTCTTCCGAAAGGCGCTTTTTCTCGCGCTCGGTCTCCTCGCGCAGCTTATCGAGCTCCGCACGCGCCTCCTGCGCGAGCCTTCGCTCCTCCTCGGCAATACGCCGCTGAGACTGGGCGCTCGAGATGATGTCCTCAAACTTAATGTCCTCGCTCTTCAAAAAGCTGCGCGCGCCCTCGATGATGTGCGAAGGAAGCCCAAGGCGTGAGGAAATTTCAAACGCGTTCGACTTGCCCGGTATGCCGATGTAAAGCCGGTAGGTGGGACAAAGCCTGTCGATGTCAAACTCCATCGAAGCGTTCTCCATGCCCTCGTGCGTAAGCGCGAAGGCTTTGATCTCGCTGTAATGTGTGGTGGCAAGGCAAATGGTTTTGCGACGGTGGATTTCCTCGAGAATGCTCATGGCAAGCGCCGCGCCCTCCACAGGGTCGGTGCCCGCGCCAAGCTCGTCGAACAGAACAAGCGAGGTCTCGTCGCACGCGTCGAGGATGGAAACGATGTTTGTCATGTGCGAGGAGAACGTGGAGAGCGACTGCTCGATGGACTGCTCGTCCCC